>DATHWA010000103.1:0-26940 GCA_035461025.1 Gillisia sp.
AGGGCTTAATCGTCCTGCTGAGGGTTGGGTGGCAACTCTTATTGAAAAAATTAATGCATCCAAGGCTTTTGTCCTTGCCATAGATATGCCTTCAGGATTATTTGCGCATAAAATTCCTAAACCCGGTGAGAGCATAGTAAAAGCAGATCTTACCATCACTTTCCAGGCTCCTAAACTGGTTTTTTATTTACCACAATCTTCTGAGTATGCGGGAGAGGTGGAAGTAATAGATATTGGTCTGGATAAGGAATTTCTCTCTTCTGTACAGGTAAAGGCTCGCTTATTAGACAGCGATTATATCTTAGACATGTATAAGCCACGTAAAAAATTCTCCCATAAAGGAACCTATGGACATAGTCTTATTATTGGGGGGAGTCATGGAAAGATTGGTAGTATTTCCCTTACCGCAAGGGCAGCTTTGCGAAGTGGTGCAGGAATGGTAAGTATTTATGCCCCTTCGTGCGGTTATCAAATCCTGCAGACTGTCCTGCCGGAAGCAATGGTTTTAACAGATGAAGGTGAAAATGAACTGAGAAATATAAAGTTTGATATGGACCCGGAAGTAATATGTTTCGGAATGGGGGCGGGCACCTCAGAAGTAACTATTACAGCATTTAAAAGTCTTTTGCAATCTTATAAAAAACCAATGGTCATTGACGCAGACGGTTTAAATATTCTTGCAAAAGATAAAGATTTACTCGGGCTGGTGCCTTCAGGATCAATTCTTACTCCCCATCCCCGGGAGTTACAACGGCTAATTGGGGAATGGGAAGATGACCTGGATAAACTTGAAAAGGCAAAAGCTCTTTCTCAAAAATATTCCCTGACTCTGGTCCTAAAAGACGCTCACACAATTATTATTACCGGCGAGGAAATGTTTGTAAACAATACCGGGAATCCGGGAATGGCTACTGCAGGGGCAGGAGATGTTCTTGCAGGAGTGATCACAGCATTTGTCTCGCAAGGCTATTCTCCCCAGGAGGCAGCGGTAATGGGAACTTTTCTTCACGGTTGTGCAGGTGATTTGGCAGCAGAAATCCTGAGTTACGAAGGTATGATCGCGGGAGATATTACAGATTATATTGGTAAGGCCATCCTGGAACTATTTAAAAATGATGAGGAATCTTCTTCAAATTGATTTTTATTAATTTATTTTAGCAATTGTTTAATGGATCTGCCGAAAAATTTCAGCATTCTGAATATGAGGCGGATATATTATATTGAAGATATAACGAATAGAAGCTCACCGGATAAGGTGAGATTTTTTTAACCGGTGCTTAATTTTAATTCCCATATATGGAGTCCTACCATTATATAAGTTCAGCAGTTCTTGACCTACAGGTTATTTATGACATATTGAAGAACGATAAAAAACTTGAGCTAAGTGATGAGGCGAGATTAAATATTGAACAATCCCGGAAATACCTGGATAAAAAGATCACCCAGAGCGATAAACCTATTTACGGTATCAATACAGGTTTTGGCTCCCTGTGTAATGTAAAAATATCAACAGAAAACCTTACAGAGCTTCAGGAAAATCTGGTAATGTCTCACGCCTGTGGTACCGGAGAAAGGGTGAAAAAGCCTATCATAAAGCTTATGCTTTTATTGAAAATTCAGTCCCTAAGCTATGGCCATTCGGGTGTTGCGTTAACAACGGTTCAAAGGCTCATCGATTTTTATAATGAAGATATTTTCCCCGTGGTTTATGAACAGGGTTCTCTGGGTGCTTCCGGAGATCTTGCACCCCTGGCACATCTATCCCTGCCTCTTATAGGAAAAGGGGAAGTGTATTACAAGGAAGAAATGCTAACGGGGGAGGAGATCCTGAATAAATTTGGATGGGAGCCATTAAAGCTGCAGTCCAAAGAGGGTCTTGCACTTTTGAACGGAACCCAGTTTATGAGCGCCCATGGAATTTACGCACTCCTGGAATCCTATAAATTGTGTTACCTGGCAGATGTGATAGGGGCAGTCTCTGTAGATGCATTTGATTGTAATATGTCTCCATTTGATGAGCTGGTACATATGGTTAGGCCGCACCGCGGACAAATTAAAACAGCTGAAAGGCTACGGGAGTTCCTTGATGGTAGCGAAATAGGAAAAAAGGAAAAGGAAATAGTTCAGGATCCTTATTCCTTTAGGTGTATACCTCAGGTCCACGGTGCTACTAAAGACACTATCTCATTTGTGAGAAAGACCTTTAAAACCGAAATAAATTCTGTTACAGATAATCCTAATATTTTTATAGAGGCAGATAAGATCATTTCCGGCGGGAATTTTCACGGACAAACCCTGGCTCTGGCCTTTGATTATATGGCAATAGCTCTGGCCGAGCTGGGTAATATTTCAGAACGCAGAACTTATCAGCTGGTTTCAGGACTTCGAGGTTTGCCAACATTTCTTGTAGAAAACCCCGGTCTTAACAGCGGATTCATGATTCCGCAGTATACAGCGGCAAGCATTGTGAGCCAGAATAAGATATACGCCACCCCTGCCAGTATAGATTCTATAGTTTCCTCAAACGGGCAGGAAGATCATGTAAGTATGGGTGCAAATGGAGCAACAAAGGTTTTGAAGGTAATAGATAATCTTACTTCCATCCTGGCAATAGAATTATTTAATGCCTCCCAGGCCTTACATTTTCGTGAACCTGCAAAATCATCTCCGTTCCTGGAAGAATTTACCGCTGCATTCCGGGAAGTAGTGCCAATTATACGGGAAGACCAGGTAATGGCTGTACATATAAGCAACGCACGGCAATTTCTTTATAATATGGAAATAGGAGAGGACATACTTTTTGATTAATTTTCTATTCGGAATTTTATCCAGTTAAAAGCTTCTTCAAGGGTTGTGAAAACTTCAAAGGAATTACTGTCCTTAAAAAATTGCTTTTCCAGGAACGCGTTTTGCCTGCAGGTATTATCTATAGTGACTACTGCAATCGCTTTTAAATTGGCTGTACTGGCACTTTCCAAATACACCATTGGATTTACTGCATATGAGTTTCTGCGGTAAGAAATGTACCCGTAGGGTTCATTGGAAAAAGCTTTCCTGCCTATTTCAAGTAATTTTCGGTTTTGCTCCACGTCAAGCAAAATTCCTTCATTTAGTTCAGCTATGAGAACTTTCTCACTGAACCAGACTTTACCGAAGTCCAGTTTGATTATATCTTCTGTCATAAAATTGTAGGGAAATCACGATGCTGCAATGTAGTATATAATTTCTTTTTTTACACGGGAAATTTCTTTTTAAGAAGGCTTTTTTAAGCTGGAGAAAAACTCTTGATTATCCAAAACAAAACAGCTCCCGGCGATGGGAGCTGTTTCAATAAATATATGGCTTAAATTAAGATTTTGTTTCCTTCTCAGCCTTTTCTATTTTAATAGTAAGCTCTTGTTTGGCCTCATCAAGGTCCATAAAGATCTTATCACCTTCTGTAAGATTGGAGGTTATGATCTCCTCTGCGAGGGCATCTTCAATATATTTTTGAATGGCCCGGTTTAAAGGTCGCGCACCATAATCTTTATCAAAACCTTTTTCAGCGATATAATCTTTCGCTTTATCAGTTAAAGTAAGGGTGTAACCAATTAAACCTATACGGTCGTAAAGTTTCTTAAGCTCAATGTCTATGATCTTATGGATATCCTCTTTCTCAAGAGAGTTAAAGATAACAACGTCATCAATCCTATTAAGAAATTCCGGTGCGAAGGCTTTTTTAAGTGCACTTTCAATTACGCTTCTGGCATTCTCATCAATTTGAGACTTTTTGGCGGAAGTCCCAAATCCAACTCCCTGTCCAAAATCTTTTAATTTTCTGGATCCAATGTTGGAGGTCATTATAATGATAGTATTCCTAAAGTCAATTTTTCTTCCAAGACTATCTGTAAGATAACCATCATCCAGTACCTGCAGGAGCATATTAAATACATCCGGATGGGCTTTTTCTACCTCATCCAGAAGGAGCACGGCGTAAGGTTTTCTTCTTACTTTTTCTGTAAGCTGGCCGCCTTCTTCATATCCTATGTATCCCGGAGGTGCACCTATCAATCTGGATACGGCAAATTTCTCCATATACTCACTCATATCAATTCTTATGAGAGTATCTTCATTGTCAAATAATTCTTTAGCAAGGATCTTTGCGAGCTGGGTTTTACCAACACCGGTTTGCCCCAGGAAGATAAATGAACCAATTGGTTTATTTGGATCTTTAAGTCCTGCACGGTTACGTTGTATAGCTTTAACAACTTTATTCACAGCTTCATCCTGGCCAATTACCTTTCCTTTTATACGTATAGGAAGTTCCGCAAGTTTATTGATCTCTGTTTGTGCGATCCTGTTTACAGGAACTCCGGTCATCATTGAAACAACATCTGCCACGTGATCTTCTGTCACTGTTTCTTTGTGCTTCTTAGATTCTTCTTCCCATTTTTCCTGGGCTACTGCAAGTTGTTTTTCAAGGTTTTTTTCATCATCCCTTAACTTGGCAGCTTCTTCATATTTCTGTTTTTTGACAACAGCATTCTTGCTTTCACGCACTTCTTCGAGCTTGCGTTCCAGATCAAGTATTTGTTTCGGTACTTCGATATTGGTAATATGCACACGAGCACCGGCCTCATCCAGGGCATCAATAGCCTTGTCCGGAAGGAATCTGTCTGTCATATACCTGTTGGTTAACTTAACGCAGGCGTCAATTGCCTCATCGGTATAAGACACATTATGGTGCTCTTCATATTTATTTTTAATATTATTCAGGATCTCAAGAGTTTCATCTACAGTGGTAGGCTCCACGATCACTTTCTGGAATCTTCTTTCCAGGGCACCATCTTTTTCTATATACTGTCTGTACTCATCCAGGGTAGTAGCTCCAATACATTGTATCTCACCTCTGGCAAGAGCAGGTTTAAACATATTGCTGGCATCCAGGCTACCTGTGGCGCCACCGGCTCCAACAATGGTATGGATCTCATCAATGAATAAAATGATATCATCATTTTTTTCGAGCTCGTTCATCACGGCTTTCATTCGCTCCTCAAATTGCCCGCGGTATTTGGTACCGGCAACCAGGCTTGCAAGGTCCAGAGTAACTACGCGTTTATCAAAAAGGATCCTTGAAACCTTTCGCTTTACAATTCGTAATGCAAGACCTTCTGCAATAGCAGATTTTCCTACACCGGGTTCTCCTATTAGTAAAGGATTGTTCTTTTTACGCCTGCTCAGGATCTGGCTTACCCGCTCAATTTCCTTTTCTCTACCTACAACCGGGTCAAGTTTATCAATTTCAGCCATCGCCGTAAGGTCCCTGCCAAAATTATCTAAAACAGGTGTCTTGGATTTTTTATTAGTCTTACCTCCGGAGCTGCTGAAAGGATTGTCCTTGGTAGCATCATCTGTACTGCTGTCCTCATCGCTGAAGGATTCTGCACGTGGTGCTTCAAGAAAATCATCATCATTGGTTATCATATATTTGAATTGATCCTTAACTCCATCGTAATCTATCTTAAGTTTATTAAGTAGTTTAGTCGTAGGGTCATTCTCATTTCGCAAAATACATAACAGTAGGTGAGCTGTATTTATGGAAGAACTTTGGAACAGTTTCGCCTCAAGAAATGTGGTTTTCAAAGCTCGTTCTGCCTGCCGGGTTAGGTGCAGGTTTTTCTTTTCATTTGATATTCCGGTTGCTGCCGGATTAGCAGGGCTTAATATCTCAACTTTGCGCCTTAAATGACTAAGGTCAATATCAAGGGCGTTCAATATATTAATAGCTTTACCATCTCCATCTCGAAGGAGACCCAGCATTAAATGCTCGGTTCCTATGAAGTCATGGCCCAGCCTTAGAGCTTCCTCTTTGCTGTACGCTATGACATCTTTAACTTTGGGTGAAAAATTATCATCCATCTTAAATTCCTTTCTCTTTAATTTTTATTCATAGTAAGAGGTTCAAAAATTATACCTATTAATATGTTTTAAGCTAATTGACAAAATTAGTTTCAATATTCAAAATTCAAGGTAGCGAACTTATTAACCACCGCGGCCTAAATATTTGTTAATAAAATTTGTCAAAACGGGGGGAGATTCCCCATAAAACAATGGCAAAATGCGTAAATTGGCACGTTAGATTTTAGAACTAAAATAAACTAGTAAATATGGCTGAAGGAGAAAAATTAATTCCTATCAACATTGAAGATGAAATGAAATCGGCTTACATCGATTATTCGATGTCAGTCATTGTGTCACGTGCATTACCAGATGTTCGTGATGGGCTCAAGCCTGTTCACAGAAGGGTTTTGTTTGGGATGCATGAATTAGGTATAAGATCAAATACAGCTCATAAGAAATCTGCAAGGATTGTTGGGGAAGTATTAGGTAAGTATCACCCGCACGGTGATACTTCTGTTTATGATACCATGGTAAGAATGGCCCAGGAATGGAGCCTTAGATATATGCTTGTAGACGGGCAGGGTAACTTTGGATCTGTAGATGGAGATAGTCCTGCTGCAATGCGATATACTGAAGCAAGAATGCGAAAGATCGCAGAGGATATGCTGGCTGATATTGATAAGGAAACTGTAGATTTCAGGTTGAATTTTGATGATACTTTAGAGGAACCCACCGTTCTTCCAACCAGGGTGCCAAACCTTTTGGTGAATGGAGCCAGTGGGATTGCAGTAGGTATGGCTACCAATATGCCTCCTCATAACCTTTCTGAAGTTATTGATGGTACAATAGCATATATAGAAAATCACGACATTGAGATCGACGAGCTTATTACTCATATTAAAGCACCGGATTTTCCTACCGGAGGTACCATTTATGGATATGATGGTGTAAGAGAAGCCTTTAAAACAGGCCGTGGAAGAATAGTTGTACGGGCAAAATCCAGTCTTGAAGAGGTGAATGGCAGGGAATCTATAATTGTAACAGAGATCCCTTACCAGGTTAACAAAGCCGAAATGATCAAGAAAACGGCAGACCTGGTGAACGATAAAAAAATAGACGGTATCGCTTCCATTCGTGACGAGTCTGATAGAAATGGAATGAGGATCGTATATATCCTTAAGAAGGATGCCATTCCAAATATTGTATTAAATACCTTATATAAGCATACTGCGTTGCAAACCAGCTTTAGTGTAAACAATATCGCACTTGTGAAGGGCCGTCCGCAGATGCTTAATCTTAAGGATATGATCTATCACTTTGTTGAGCACAGGCACGACGTAGTGGTAAGAAGAACCAAATATGAATTAAGGAAAGCTGAAGAAAGAGCTCATATCCTTGAAGGTTTGATCATCGCTTCAGATAATATTGACGAGGTAATTGCCCTAATAAGATCTTCAAATAATGCTGAGGAAGCCCGTAATAAATTAATTGAAAGGTTTGAACTTTCAGAATTACAGGCAAAGGCGATCGTTGAAATGCGTTTAAGACAGCTTACAGGTCTTGAGCAGGACAAACTTCGTGCAGAATATGATGAGTTATTAAAGACCATAGAAGATCTTAAAGATATCCTTGAGCGTAAGGATAGAAGAATGGATGTGATCAAAGAAGAACTTCAGGAGATCAAAGCCAAGTATGGTGACGAGAGAAGATCTATTATAGAATATGCGGGGGGTGACCTTAGTATTGAGGATATGATCCCGGATGAGCAGGTGGTTATTACCATTTCTCATGCAGGATATATAAAAAGGACTTCACTTAACGAATATAAAACCCAGAACAGGGGAGGGGTAGGCCAAAAAGGTTCTACCACCCGTAGTGAAGACTTCCTGGAGCATTTGTTTGCAGGAACCAATCATCAATATATGTTGTTCTTCACTCAAAAAGGAAAATGTTTCTGGATGAGGGTATATGAAATTCCGGAAGGGAGTAAGGCTTCCAAAGGAAGAGCTATACAGAACCTTATTAATATAGACCCGGATGATAAAGTAAAAGCTTTTATATGTACCCAGGATCTTAAGAATGAGGAATATATAAATAATCACTTTGTGATAATGGCAACCAAAAAAGGGCAGGTGAAAAAGACCTCCCTGGAGCAGTATTCCCGTCCAAGGGTAAATGGTATTAACGCAATTACCATAAGGGAAGATGATGAACTTCTGGAAGCAAAACTTACTACAGGAAATAGCCAGGTAATGCTGGCCATAAGAAGTGGTAAAGCCATTAGGTTTGAGGAAGGCAAAACAAGGCCAATGGGCCGTAATGCTTCCGGAGTAAGAGGTATAACCCTTGCAGGAGAAAATGATGAGGTAGTTGGTATGATTGCAGTTAACGATCTAGAGGCAGATGTCCTTGTAGTATCTTCCAATGGTTATGGTAAAAGATCTAAACTGGAGGACTACAGGATCACAAATAGAGGTGGAAAAGGTGTTAAAACTATTTCAATTACAGAAAAAACTGGCGAACTTGTCTCTATAAAGAATGTGACAGATAATGATGACCTTATGATCATCAATAAATCCGGTCTTGCAATAAGAATGAGTGTAGACAATCTAAGAGTTATGGGAAGAGCTACCCAGGGGGTACGCCTTATTAACCTAAAAGGGAATGATGCTATTGCAGCAGTGGCAAAAGTTATGCAAAATGAAGAAGGAGAAGTAGATCTTGAAGATGCTGTAACCCCTGATGACACTGATCAAATTGTAGATGGCACAACTATTGCTGATGATAGTGAAGAGTAAATAATCATAAAACCAATATCAATGAAAAAGAAGTTTTTAACCATTGCATTATCATTCTTATCGGTAGTCGCGATAGCTCAGAAAAAAGAGATTCGCGATGCAGGTAAGGCATTAGATAAAGGAAGCTATGCTGAGGCAAAATCTTTGTTGCAACAGGCAGAACCTAATTTATCCAGTTTAAACGATCGCTTTAAATCAGATTTTTACCTTTATAAAGGGCAGGCTTATTTAGGAACAGGAGAAAATGTTCCTGTAGATGACCTTATGATCTCGGCTGAAGCTTATAAGCAGGCACAACAGTTGGGTAATGAGCAGGAAGCAGAGGAGGGACTTTCCGCTGTGACTAACTCCCTGGTACAAAGTGCTATTAATGATCAAAATTCTGAAAATTATAAAGGCGCTGCAGATAAATTATATGCAGGCTACAAGATGAACCCTCAGGATACCGTCTATCTTTATTATGCAGCTTCAAACCTTATTAATACAGGTGAATACGAAACTGCTCTTGAATATTATGAAGAGTTAAGGAATCTTGGATTTACCGGAGTTGAGACTCAATATATCGCTATCAACAAAGCTACAGGAGAAGAAGAGTTAATGCCTAAAGATCAAAGAGATCTTATGGTTAAGACAGGGGAGTATATCAATCCTGAAGACCGCGTTACAGAATCCAAAAATGCTGAGATCGCAAAGAATATTGCATTGATCCACATTGCACAGGGAAATGACGACGAGGCTATTGCAGCAATGGAAGATGCTAAAAAAGCAAATCCGGATGATATCACTCTTTTACAGTCTGAAGCAGATATGTATTACAGAATGGGAGACAAAGAAAGATACAA
Organism: Gillisia sp.; assembly: GCA_035461025.1. Taxonomy (GTDB): domain Bacteria; phylum Bacteroidota; class Bacteroidia; order Flavobacteriales; family Flavobacteriaceae; genus Gillisia. The sequence goes on from DATHWA010000103.1 coordinate 9,521, forward strand.
GTCCATTATGGAAGGTATCCTTGAAAAGGATCCTAATAATGCCACTCTTTATTACAATCTTGGGGTAACCTCTTTTGAAGTTGGAGATCACGACCTGGCTATAGACTATTACAAAAAAGCCTTAGAAATTGATCCTTCTTTGACAGATGCAAGACTGAATGTAGCAGCTGCTATCCTTGCAAAAGAGGCTTCTCTTGTAGAGGAAATGAACAGCCTGGGGATGAGCAAGGCAGATACTCAGAAGTATGATGAGCTTGCAGAGCAACGCAAAGAGATCTATAGAGAAGCTCTTCCTTACCTGGAAAAAGTAATGGAAAATAATCCTGATAATACAGATGCTATTCGTACTGCTATGAACATCTATTATCAACTTGGTGAAGAAGCAAAAGCTGAAGCACTACAACAAAAGTTAAACGGAGGAAATTAATAAATATCTTTCGGATAAAAAAAGGCTGCCAATTCGGCAGCCTTTTTTGTTTAATTACTCTTACAATTAAAGAATCTTTTTTATCACTCTTAACTGGTGGGTATGTTTTTTCAGCTCCACATTAAATATCCCGGAATGGTCTATCCTGTCTATTCTTACCTTGCCATCTGCATGGATGATATAATTGTCTGTCATAATGATTCCAACGTGGGTAATTACTCCTTCAGCATCATCAAAAAAGGCAAGGTCACCCGGTTCACTCTCTTCTATAAAACTTAAAGCTTCTCCCTGGGTTGCCTGCTGCGCTGAATTTCTTAGAAGGGAATGGCCGTTTAACCTGTAAACCATCTGTGTGAAACCGCTGCTATCTATTCCAAAAGGAGTTTTTCCTCCCCATAAATATGGGGTGTTAAGATATAATAGAGCTGTTTCAAGGAGTGCTTTTCTGTCTCCGGATCCGGAAAGAATGTTTCCTTCAAATGTATAATTCTTTATTGAAGCAAAATTGAGCAATGAGCCAATAGGAATAGCCATTAAATTACCGGCTTCTTCAGTTATAAATTCAACAAGATCTGATGAATAAATAGGGGTTTCATCCTGTAGATCACTAAAGGAATCTTCATTTATTTTGAAAACCTGTCTGTTATTAATCCAGCCTTCACTGGAATCAAAAGCATTACGTATCATGCTCCATTTCCCCCGTTCTTCCAGGATTTTGAAACTTTCACCATATAAAAGCTGGGTAACCATTTCAGCAGTATCTGCCGGGGTACTTCTTACCGGCACGATACTAAGGTTGCAAATACCGTATTGCATTAAGAATAACTTGCTAATTTCACTTAATCTCTTTGAATTACAATAGCTGAGGCTCCACCGCCCCCGTTACAAATGGCAGCAGCCCCTGTTTTGGCATTGTTTTGTTCAAGCACATTCAATAAAGTTATAATAATTCTAACTCCGGAACAGCCAAGTGGATGGCCTAGAGATACCGCACCACCATTTACATTGGTATTCTTGTCTGTAAGCCCCATTAGTTTCATGTTCGCAAGACCTACAACAGAGAAGGCTTCATTAAATTCAAAGAAATCCACTTCATCTTTAGAGATTCCTGCTTTATCCAGAGCACGAGGCAAAGCTTTAGCAGGGGAAGTGGTGAATAATTTTGGATCCTGTGCAGCATCTGCAAATCCCTTGATGCTTCCAAGAACCTTAAGTCCAAGTTCATTGGCTTTTTCGCGGCTCATAAGAACTACGGCACCGGCACCATCATTTATAGTTGAAGCATTGGCGGCAGTTACGGTTCCATCCTTGGAAAAAGCTGGACGTAAAGACGAGATCTTATCCATTTTCACATTCTTATACTCCTCATCTTCATTAAAGATCAAAGGCTCTCCTCTTCGCTGTGGTACTTCCACCGGTACTACTTCATTATCAAATCTTCCTTCTTTCCAGGCTTTTGCAGATCTTTCATATGATTTCACGGCATAAGCATCCTGGTCTTCTCTTGAAAAATTATGTTCTACTGCACAGGCATCTGCACATACACCCATTGCACTTTGATCATAAGCATCGCTTAATCCGTCTTTTTGAAGTCCGTCTATCATAGTAGCAGGTCCAAACTTTTGCCCGTTTCTAAGATGAAGATAATGGGGTATCATACTCATGTTTTCCATTCCCCCTGCAACGATGATCTCTGCATCTCCAAGAGCAATAGACTGTGCTCCCTGCATCACGGCTTTCATACCACTTGCACATACTTTATTTACAGTTGTACAGGATACATTGTAAGGTAACCCTGCACCCAATGCTGCCTGTCTCGCAGGAGCCTGGCCAAGTCCTGCCTGTACTACATTTCCCATAAGAACTTCATCTACAAGTTCCGGCTTAAGATTTATTTTATCCAGAGCACCTTTTATGGCAACAGACCCCAGTTTTGTGGCAGGAACGGTAGATAAACTTCCCATAAAACTTCCAATTGGAGTACGGGCGGCGCTTACTATAACAACTTCTTTCATTACGTTAGTATTTGAATTTCATTTGTTGCGAATTTAATCATTTTATAAAGAACAAACCAAGGCAACACCCTGCATGATGTTTTTTTATTACTTTTGATTAACAGGAAAACTTTAGATGAATAACTTCATAAACAACTTCTATAAAAATCAGGCCTTATTCTACAAGGTTTTTTTATTTATACTTACCGCTGTTCTTATAGTTTATCTTTTGCCGAAGGGTGGGAAATTTAAGTATGAAATAACCCGGGGAAAACCCTGGCAATATGAAAATCTATATGCTCCTTTTAATTTTGCGATCCTTAAGACAGACGATGAGATCGTAAAGGAAAAAGATCAGCTAATTTCCAACCATATACCCTATTATAATTATAATGAAAAAGTTGTAGAGGAAGTAAAGGCCAATGCAGTGAAGCATATCGCAGAAGTCTTTAATGACAGTATTCTTAATAGGAGGGAAAAGGGGATAAATGATTTTGTGGCAAATGTTCTTGAGGAACTGTATGAAATTGGGATCCTACAGGATGATACAAGACTGGAGGATGATCAACCTGTTTATCTTAAAAGAGGCAATGTTGCAGAAGAAACCATCTACGGCAGAATTTTTTTACAGGAGGAGATCCCGGATTATTTAAACACCAATATAAATCGCAGCAATCTTACTTCCATCAAACCGGAATTGCTGGAATTATTTTATAACGTAATTGAACCCAATGTCATATTTGATGGCGCATTTACACAAAGGGAACTGGATAGCAAGCTCAGCGCAATTTCCTATACCCGTGGGAGTATAGAAAGGGGTACCATTATCATTTCCAGGGGTGAAATTGTTGAAGGGGAGAAGCTGGACATTTTAAATTCGCTTAAACAGGAATATGAATCCCAAATGTGGAGTGAATCCAGTTATAACTGGATCATTTTTGGGTATTCTTTGCTGGTAAGTCTTGCCTTACTAATGTTGTTGCTGTTTATTAGGAAATATCGAAGGGATATTTATGATAACAATGTAAAGATCACTTTCATTTTCTTTAATCTACTCCTTATGGTGTTTCTTACTACCCTGGTTGTAAGATTTGAACCAAGATATGTTTACATAGTTCCCCTGGCTATCCTGCCCCTTACTCTTAAAGCATTTTTTGATTCCAGGCTTGGGCTTTTCACACATGTTATAACTGTTCTTATACTGGGATTTGTTGTCCCAAACAGCTACGAATATATGTTTCTGCAAATAATTGCAGGAATTGTTACAATTTTGACCGTATCAGAACTTTATAAAAGAGCCAACCTTTTTATCTCTGTTGGCCAGATTACTTCCATTTATATCATCGTTTATTTCGCTTTTACCATTATACAGGAGGGAAATGTAATGGATCTGGATGGTGAAATTTTTCTAACCTTCGTTCTCGGCGGGCTGGCAACTTTATTTGTACAGCCATTAATTTATATTTATGAAAAACTTTTCGGTTTAGTGTCAGATATGTCCCTACTCGAATTATCTGATACCAATTCTAAACTTCTCAAGGAATTATCTGAAAAAGCGCCCGGGACCTTTCACCATTCTTTAAATGTGGCAAATCTTGCAGAGTCCTGTGCAAATGAAATTGGTGCAAATGCTATGCTGGTAAGGGTAGGGGCCCTATATCACGATATTGGAAAAATGGAAAATCCCACTTATTTTTCAGAAAACCAGGCGAGTTCAATCAATTCCCATGATGAACTATCTCCTAAAGAAAGTGCAGAGATCATTATTGGTCACGTAATCACTGGGATTGAGATAGCCAAGAAAAATAATTTGCCAGACAGGGTTATAGATTTTATAAGAACTCACCACGGGACCACAACAGTTTACTTCTTCTATATGAAGGAAAAGCAACAGAATGAACAGGCACTGGCAGCAGATTTTAGATACCCGGGGCCAACTCCTTTTAGCAGGGAAACTGCGATTCTTATGATGTGTGATAGTGTAGAAGCCGCCAGCAAAAGCCTTAAAGAACCCACAACCGGTAAGATCAATGATTTCGTTGAAAAGATAGTGAACAAGCAAATGGAAGAGCAGCAATTTCTAAATGCCGACATTACTTTTAAAGAGATTCAGCTTATAAAGAAGATCCTAAAGCAAAAGTTGAAGAACATCTTCCATTTACGAGTCGAGTACCCGGAATAGGCTAATGCACATCCAGGATCTCTATTTCATCATCTTTAAGTTTGAAACTATCTCCCTTTCTTTTTCCTTCTAATTGTTCATAAATGGGAGCCTCTGTAGAAATTACACTTACGCTGCTGCCATCATCCAGGATTATATTCCCTAAAGGCACAGCAATAAAGTAATAATGGTTTGCAGTCTCTATCATACTACCAAATTTGATGGATTCAGAATAATGATCCCGATCTACCCGGCTTAAAGTTTCTTTCATTTTTTGAGCATGATCCAGATGTGTGGCATATCGTTCAAAATCTCCCAACAATTCTCCTTTTCCCTCTTCATCATAATCTGTATGTACATCATTTGCTTCCATAGATTCCTTAATGGTATCCATTTTATCCTGATATTTACCGATGAGATCCTCTATTTTTTCCAGACTTTTATAAAAAGCCTGTATTTTTCTGTTTACCATTTTTTTTTCTTTTTCTTAAATGTACTTATCCCTGCTCTTCTTAAAGAACATTTTACAAAACTTTAATATCACTCTCCTGTAGCGCTCTTTCCTATAAGCCTTGAAACTTATAAATGTATTTTATAAGTCTTAAGCCTTATTTTGAATTAATATAAGGCTGTAGGCTAATTTTTTATATATTTACAAAATGATCGCAGTAATAACAGCAGATATAATTGATTCCTCAAGGCTTAAGGGCCCCTTATTAGAGAGGGCACTGGATGTCTTAAAAGAGGAGTTTAGGGCAATTCAAAAAACTTATGGAGAAGATAAAGTAAATTTTAAAATTTACCGGGGAGATAGCTTTCAGGGGATTTTAAAGCTTCCTGAGGATTCCCTGCACCTGGTACTGCAATTAAAGACAGCAGTAAACCGGCTTCAACAAAACCAACGAGTAGCAAGAGCACATGCAACCATAGTAGATTTTAAGGTTGCAATTGGTATTGGAAGTCAGGAGATTGAGCGGGAAGCCATTGCCGAGTCTAATGGACAGGCTTTTCAATTTTCCGGGCGTACCCTGGATGAAATGAAAAATGAGAATAGAACAACCGGTCTCAAAACATTTAATGAGGATGTAAATGCCGAGTTTAAAAGCTCTTTACTACTCCTGGATACCATAACCGATAAATGGAGTACAGCTTCAGCTGAAGTGGTTTATTACTCCCTAAAAGATCTTAAGGAAAAGGAAATAGCAGCAATTCTAAAAATAAGTCAGTCTGCAGTGAATCAGCGTAAAAAAGCTGCAGGTTGGGAAGCTGTTGCGCTTCTTCTTGAAAGATACAGGGAGGTAATTAATAAAAAGATCTTAAATGGAAAATAGTCTTCTTCTTATCCAATTGCTATTGGCACATATAATAACAGATTTTGTACTTCAACCTTCTTCCTGGATAAGCCATAAAAGAAAATATAAAGGAGCCTCTTTTTATTTGATCCTACATTCCCTATTGGCCGGTATCCTAACGCTCATATTTATTCAGCGCCTGGATCTTTGGTATGTAGCCCTTTTTATAAGCGTGACCCATTACATAATAGACTGGTGGAAATTAAGGCAATCCAGTGATAATTTAAAGTATTTCCTACTAGACCAGTTCTTCCACCTGCTTATCATATTTTTAGCCTGGCTGTATATTATTAACGGGTTCTCCCTGGTTTTACCCGGGCTGCAAAATATCCTTAATTCACCTGTCTTCTTAGCGGTAGCGGGAGCTTATCTAATAGTGATCTTTCCAGCCGGTTATCTAATAGGGAAAGCCACGCAACGCTGGCAAAATGAAATTGAAGTAACCTATAAAAAGAATAGCCTGGAAGCCGCAGGCAGGTATATTGGTATATTTGAAAGAATACTGGTTCTTACCTTTATCTTAACCAATAACTTTGCAGCAATAGGATTTCTTATTGCTGCGAAGTCTATATTGAGATTTAGTGATAAATCTGAAACCGGCGCTCGCAAGCAAACAGAATATGTACTAATAGGTACCCTTATGAGCTTTGCCCTTACAATAATTTTAGGCCTTCTTATACAGGCTTTGGTCCTCCAGTAATTGTAAATTACTTAAAATTCTCTCTTTAACGATATTCATCATTCTCTTATTAAGAGAGGAGGAATTTTGAATATAAATTTCATATTCATCCAGCGTAAACTGGCCAATCATAATCCCTTTAAGGCTATTCCTGAATTTTATATCCCGTTGAATAGCGTTCTCAATAAACATCATCTTTTTTTCTACACCAAATCCATAAAAAGTATTTTTATGTTTATGAATGTAATTTCTGAAGACTTCCACGAACAATTCATTTTGTAATTTTGCTACAGGCCTCAGGGTTCTGTTTTGAAATTTTTCATCGCGGCTCATGTTTTCTGAAACTCTTGCAGTAGGAATTTCAGGTCGTAAACTAAGAAGGTGTTCGTCTCGCTGGTTCATAATGGTAGATTTTCTTAAATATACCTATTTTACAGGTATTTTAACCGGAGAGACCATATACTTTTAAACGGGTTTATTAACAGGATGTCTCTCTCAGTTAAATTCCTCTTAATCGTTCGGGGGGTTGCTCCCGTAATTTTTATCTTTAAGAAATTACCTTTTAATATGATTACATCTACAAATCCCTATACCGGGGAAAAGATTGCAACAGCACAAGAATTTACAAGGGAACAAATAGAGCTGGCGCTTAAATATGCTGATGACCGTTTCCAAAGCTGGAAAAAAACCAGTTTCAAGGAACGTGCAACTTTAATGCATCAGGCAGCAAAAGAGCTTAAGGAAAACAGCAGGGAATATGCAGAAACTATAACTGCAGAAATGGGGAAACCTATAACTCAATCTATTGCTGAAGTTGAAAAATGTGCCTGGGTATGTGAATACTATGCAAATAATGCTGAAGCTCACCTGGAATCAGAAAACATTGAAACAGATGCCCATAAAAGTTATGTTTCCTATGAACCCATAGGCGTGGTTTTAGCGGTAATGCCGTGGAACTATCCATTTTGGCAGGTGTTTCGCTTTGCCGCTCCCGCACTTATGGCGGGAAATATCGGTGTTCTTAAACACGCCAGTAATGTGATGCAAAGTGCCGGGAACATTGAAAATGTTTTTAAGCGTGCAGGTTTTCCTAAAGGCTGTTTCCAAAATTTACCAATAGGAAGTGATAGGGTGGAAGAGGTGATCAAAGATAAGCGAATAAAAGCCGTGTCTCTCACCGGCAGCACCCCTGCCGGAAGCGCAGTTGCAGGTGTCGCGGGAGCAGAGATCAAGAAATCTGTCCTGGAGCTGGGCGGGAGCAATGCACTTGTGATCCTGAAGGATGCTAACCTTCATAAAGCTGCCGAAACCTGTATACAAGCGAGATTCCAGAATACGGGACAGAGTTGCATCGCAGGAAAAAGATTGCTTCTACACAAAGATATTGCAAAAAATTTTATGGAAATCTTTCTGAAAATGGTAAAGGATTTAAAAAGCGGAGATCCTAAAGAGAAGGATACTTTTATAGGAGTTCTTGCAAGGGAGGATCTTGCAGAAGATCTTGAGAAACAGGTAAACGATTCAGTTAAAGCGGGAGCAAAGATACTTATTGGCGGGAAGAGAAAAGGCACCTATTTTGAACCCACAGTCTTAACCGGAGTAACCAGGGAAATGCCGGTTTTTGCTGAAGAGACCTTTGGGCCTGTAATTGGCGTTACCATATTTTCTACTGAAGATGAAGCCGTGGAACTGGTAAATTCATCACAATTTGGCCTGGGAGTTTCTGTTTTTACAGATGATCTTGAAAAAGCAGAGGCGATGGTACCACTATTTGAAGACGGTGCTGTATTCATTAATGAATTGGTGAAAAGTGATCCCCGGTTGCCATTTGGGGGAACCAAAATTTCTGGCTATGGAAGGGAATTATCCATACAGGGAATAAGAGAATTTGTCAATAAAAAAACAGTTTATATCAAAAAAATATAAATGAATGGGAAGGCAGGAGATTGGAATAACAGTAGATGCGGTAATATTTGTACGGGAAGAAAGAGACTTGAAGCTGTTACTTATAAAAAGAAATAATGATCCATTTAAGGATAGCTGGGCTCTTCCGGGGGGATTTCTCGAAGATGATGAACCCCTTGTGGATGGGGCAAGGCGGGAATTAGAGGAAGAAACCGGGCTTAAACCAAAGGAACTGTGGCAAATAAGGGCATTTGGAGGACCTAATAGAGATCCCCGGGGTCGCATAATATCTATCGCTTTTTTAGGTATTCTGGAATCTCCGGAAGAGGTTAAGGGCAGTGATGATGCAGGAGAGGCCAGATGGTTTCCATTATCCAATTTGCCTGAACTGGCCTTTGATCACGGTGAGATCATTGCTGCAGCACAAGAAATGGTTTAAATTAAAAACATATGAATTTTCATACGCGTAAATGGGTCAAACCCCAGGATCTTAATCCTAACGGAACTTTATTTGGTGGCCGGCTTTTAGATTGGATTGACGAGGAATGTGCTTTGTATTCCATCATTCAGCTGGAAAATCCAAAGGTAGTTACCAAATATATGAGTGAGATCAATTTTCAAAATTCTGCTATCCAGGGAGATATTATTGAGATAGGAATTGAGGTTCTAAAATTTGGAAAGTCTTCATTAACCTTAAGGTGTGAGGTGCGCAATAAAATGACCCGTACCACAATTATAACTATAGAAAATATAATAATGGTGAGCCTTGGTAAAGATGGGAAACCAAAATCCCACGGCAAAAAATAGATAGAATTTGTAAAAGACAGATTAAAAGATGAAGGGGAACAAAAAACTATATAATCCCAAAAGGGATTTTATTCTTCCTCTTCCTCTTCCTCTTTTTCTTTTTCTTTTTCCTCCTCTTTATCTTCGCGGGCATCCTGGATGCTTTCCTCTGCAGTTTCCTTTTGACTTTGTGTAGGCTCTTCGCGTTTTTGTTCCAATGCTTTTTCGGGCTCAAGACTTACCTCAAAAATAGCAGGAAAATGATCTGAGTCAATATCGTCACCCAGCCCAATATTCACAAGCCGAAATTCGTCTGATGCAAAAAAGTGATCAAGAGGCCATCGTAATAAAATATTTTTTGCATTAAAGGTATTATAGAAGCCACGTCCAACTCTTGGATCCAGCAGTCCGCTCACATCTTTAAACAGTCGTGTTGTTTGGGACCATGCAACATCATTGAAATCACCTGTAACAATAACCGGCAGTGGATTGCTTTTAGCACTTTTCGCCACGAGCATCATTTCCGCATCCCGGTCGGTCGAGGAAGGGTTATGCTGTGGCATTGGTGGGGTGGGATGGATGCAGTATAACATTATTTCTTCTCCGCCAGGTAAAGAAAATCTTGTAAGAATGGAAGGAATACTGTCATCTACCAGGTATTTTACCTCCGGATTATTTAAAGGGAATTTGGAATAAAGTAACATTCCATAAGTGTTATCCAGTGGCACCTCTACGCGGTGAGGATATTCATCCATTGCGGGCCTAACATCTTCCATCCATCTAGTGTTGGTTTCCATTAGTAAAACCAGGTCTGCCTGTTTCCGGGCCAGGTCTTCAAGTAGTTTTGCAGGTTTTTCATTGTCCTGTAAGACATTGGCGATATAGAACTTAATGCGGGGGGAATCGCCGGATTCTTCAGCTTCCATAAGCTCATAATTACCATGAGGTATATAAGGCCATATCTTAGTAAGCTGAAATATAAAACAAGCGGTTAATATTGTTACAAATAAATAATCCTGTGCCCACTTTACATCAAATTTGATAAAATAAGTTACCAGTGCTACAAATGTAAGAATGGTAAGCTGCGTATGGGGAAAATCAAAGATCCTAATCCACCAGAAATCGGCTGCAATAAATGGAACAAGAGTTAAGGTGATCGCCAGCAGACCAAAACTTTGGAGGAAAGTTTTTAATTTCATAGGTATGAATTAAAGGGAGGAAAATCTCCCGGAATTGGGCAAAAATACTCTTTTATAAATTATTATCTCATAATTTAAAAAGTGAAAGATTACGGCTTAGGGCTGAATGGTTTCTTGAACGCACAGAGGAGGAAACAAACCATGAAGAAAACATAGCCAAGGCAATAGCAAAACCCAACCCTATCTGCAAATATTATTTCTGGGAGTTCTGGCTGCGGTTATAGATGATATTGCCCGGGCAAACCTAGAGATGATTTCTTAAGTACTTGTTATATTTACAGAGATCGGAATAGAAATTAGTAAACCCTTACACACTTGCCAAACGGGGATTAAATTTAGAGAATAATAAAAAGATGTATTTTAGGCATCTTTTTATTTACCCCCTTCCTGTACTGTAAGAAACTGCCTGATATCATCTCCTGAGGGCGCCTCAAATAATTTTAAATCAAAGTAGCTAACGGCTGCAATGAGGTGGTCAAAAATATCTGCTGAGATATACTCAAAATTCTGCCAGCGCTTATCCCGGCTAAAACATAATATTTCCAGTGGGATTCCCTGTGCCGTAGGAGCCTGATGCCTCACAATAATATACATGTCTTTGTGAATGGCAGAATGTTCATTGAGATAAGCATCTGCATATTTTCTAAAGATCCCAAGATTGGTTTGGTTTCGGCCATTTATGGGAAGGCTCTTATCCACATTATTCGAAAAATTGTATTTGTCAATTTCCTTTTGCCGATGATCAAGGAATGGTGCTATCAAAGAAATTTTCTTAAGTCTTTCAAGATCTTCCGGGGTAATGAATCTCACAGAATTCTGTTTTATAAAAATAGATCTTTTGATCCTTCTACCCGGGGATTCCTGCATTCCCCTCCAGTTTTGAAAGGAATCGGCTATGAGGCTGTAGGTAGGGATAGTGGTATAGGTATTGTCCCAGTTTTGTACCCTAACAGTAGCCAGGTTAATTTCTGTAACAGTCCCATCTGCCCCATATTTACTGAAGGTTATCCAGTCTCCAATGCGTACAATGTCATTAACAGAAACCTGGATGGAGGCGACAAATCCTAGAATTGTATCCTTAAAGATAAGCAGAAGTATAGCCGAAGCTGCACCAAGGGATATTGCAAATTCTATTACAGATCTTCCTGTAAGTACTGCAATAATATACATGATACCTATGATCCAAACAAAGATTATTATAACCTGGATATAACTGTCTATAGGTTTATCCCGGTATTCTTCCCTGGTTTTAAGGTAATTTTTTGTCGTCCTTAATAAGCTTCTTAGGATCCAAACTACAAGTACAATAACATAAACTTTTAGTACCAGGCGAGCCAATTCAAGAGTAAACTGGTGATTTATAAGAATATAAGGAATGGTTGAGTTAATTAATAGTAGCGGAAGGATTTGCCCGACATATTTTGGGAAGTTGGTTTTAATGAGAAAATCATCAAAAGTTGTTTTTGTTTTATTCGTAAACGATTTGAAAGCTTCTATTACAAATCTTTTAGTTATAAAATTAATGAGGAGCACCAATAATACCAGGGCCGTTACATTAATGGCCAGGTTTAAATAGCTGGCGGCAATAGGGTTCATTCCCTGGTTTATAAAGGTTTCCTCCAGGTAACAGGTAATGTTTCTAAATGAGAAGTAATCTTCCACCCTTAAAGATATTTATTTTCTATGTAAAAGGGCCCAAAGGGAACTACTGAACAAACAAGGGCAAGTAAAAGGGTGCGCTTCCTCCAGTTTAATGGTTTATACATCCAGAAAGCCGCCATAACATAGGCGATAAAAAGAATTCCATGCGCCATTCCTACTACCTGGACCATTTGGGGGGAATCAAAAAAGTATTTAAGGGGCATTGCAAGAAAAAGCAAGACGAGAAAAGAGGTTCCCTCCAGTATGCTTACCCATCTAAAAGTCCTTATCTGGTTTTCTAAGCTCATATTCATAAATTTTGGCAAAGATAAATTTTATAAAGAGAGTACGTCTAAAGAAAAATGAAATATTATACGAAAGGCATTATTATAAAATATTGTTAAAAGCAAACCATTCACATATAGAATAAAGGCGGTAGTAGCCGGCTTTTTCCTAATTTGCACCCAATATTAAAATAAAGGAATGAAAGCTCAAATTTTAGTGACCGGGGGTCTCGGTTTTATAGGCTCACATACAGTTGTAGCGTTATTAGAACAGGATTACGAAGTAGTAATAATAGATAATCTTTCTAATTCCTCTATAGATGTTTTGGGGGGGATCGCAAAGATCACCCAAAAAACACCGATTTTTGAAAAGATCGATTTAAGAAATAAAGAGCAGGTTATAGAATTTTTTGAAAAGTATCCGGATATAGAAGGAGTTATTCATTTTGCTGCTTCAAAGGCTGTGGGGGAGAGCGTAGAGAATCCACTTTTGTATTATGAAAATAATCTTTCTACACTTATTTATCTTCTTAAACAATTAAGCAGAAAAGAAAGATCTAATTTTATTTTTAGTTCCTCCTGCACAGTCTATGGCCAGGCAGATGAACTTCCTATAAGCGAAAATGCACCTGTGAAACCGGCGATTTCTCCTTATGGTAATACCAAACAGATAGGGGAGGAGATTATAAGAGACACATGTAAAGTGCATCCAAATCTTAAAGCAATATCATTAAGATATTTTAATCCTATCGGGGCTCATCCAACGGCAGAGATTGGGGAATTACCAATTGGAACACCACAAAACCTGGTGCCATTTATCACCCAGACAGCAATAGGAAAGAGAGAGCAACTTTCAGTTTTCGGAAGTGATTATCCTACAGAAGATGGTACCTGTATAAGGGACTATATTCATGTGATGGATCTTGCAAAAGCACATGTTGTTGCCTTAGAGAGGCTTATGGGAAATAAAACTGAAGGTAATTATGATACTTTCAACCTGGGGACAGGACAGGGAAATTCTGTGCTTGAAGTTATTGAAACTTTTCAAAAAGTTTCCGGTAAAAAATTACCATATAAAATTGCACCAAGAAGAGAAGGAGATGTTATCGCGGCCTATGCCCACACACAAAAGGCCAATGAAGTCCTAAAATGGAAAGCAGAGCATTCCCTTGCAGATGCTCTTAAAAGTGCCTGGAAATGGGAGAAAAAAGTAGCTGAGAAGGAAAAGGAATAAAACTTTAAAAGTGATTCCGAGTAAGAATTTGGATCGCTTCTCCGGCCCATCCGGTCAGTTAGCATTTAAAAATCCCGAGCCGGAACTATATTCTTATATAAAAGTAGCTTAACATTTGTTGAAAGACCCGGTATTGTAGATTCAATAATCCGAATTTGAATGAATTTTTCACTCATCTTTATATGATATTACTTGAGAAAGTTTATCCGCGAAATAGTTTTAGTAAAAAAATAAGGTCCGGAATTTCCGGACCTTATTTTTTTATTACTTGCTACCATTTACATAAAATGCATGGATTACACCGGGTAACCAGCCAAGAGCTGTTAATATTATACTCACTAAAAAAGTCATACCCAAACCATGTTTTAAAAAGACAGCAAGTGGTGGTAATAAAAGATTTAATATTATAGTTAAAATAGACATATTCAATTTTTTATGGTTAATGATTTCTAATTTAAACATCTTTGACCCAACTTTCTAAGTTTTACACCTGTTTAGCTATTATTTAACGGGTTTGTGAGGTATTAATAAATTTATTTAAGAAGCTGTAATAAGGTATATTTGCACCTCAAAATTTGAATTTATGGGATTTGCAGAATTGGGAGTATCGAAAGAATTAATAATCGGGCTTGAAGAGTTAGGAATAAAAAAACCTACAGGAATACAGGAAGCTGCTATACCGGTGCTTTCCACTACAGATATAGACTTTATTGGCCAGGCTCAAACCGGGACTGGTAAAACCGCGGCATTTGGTTTACCAATCCTTTCACGCATAGATACTTCTAAAGATCATATCCAGGCATTAATCCTTGCACCTACAAGGGAATTAGGCCAGCAAATCGCAAGACAACTTTTTAAATTCACCAAATACTCTGAGAAGGTTTTCACAGAGGCTGTATACGGTGGTGAAAAAATTGACATACAAATGGCAAGATTAAGCAGGCCAACCCATATTGTGGTAGCTACTCCTGGCCGTCTACTTGATTTGCTGAATAAAAAAGCACTTGATGTTTCAAAAATTGATACTCTGGTATTGGATGAGGCAGATGAAATGCTTAGTATGGGGTTTAAAGATGAGCTTACCCGCATTTTAAAGAAAACAAAGGGCAACAGGAACATTTGGTTATTTTCTGCTACCATTCCTAAAGAGCTGGATGAAATAATAGACCAGTATGTTTCAAAGGATGCTCTGAGAGTTCACATAGATAAGACAGATGCTGTAAATACTAGCATAGAACATCAATTTGTAACGGGAGATGACAATAATAAATTGGATACACTGGCCCAATTTTTAAAATCTCAGGGAAAAAATCGTGGAATTATCTTTACAAGGACAAAAGCCGTGGCTAAAGTATTGACAAAGCAACTGGAGGCCAAGAACTACCCGGTTGGATTGCTGGAAGGGGATATGCTGCAGAAGGATAGGGATAAAGTAATGCGGGCTTTTAAAAACAAATCCTTGCGACTACTTGTTGCAACAGATGTTGCCGCCAGGGGAATAGATGTAGATAACCTTGCTTTTGTTGTGCACTACCAGTTACCAGATCAAATAGATTATTATACCCATAGAAGTGGACGTACGGCAAGGGCCGGGAAAACAGGAATTTCCCTTGTACTTGTAAATCAAAAGGAAGTACGTAGAATATGGGAACTCGAAAAGGCTCTGAAAATTAAGTTCCTAAAAATTAAATAAGTCTCTTATTTAGTCTCTAAAATGGCGGTAGCGTGCCATCATGAACATATAAATTGCATACCCTACAAGGCCGGCTGCAACTAGGCCAAGTAACCAGGCACCATAAGAAGAATCTTCCAAAACAGAAAAAGCATCACGGGTGGTTTTTATATCTGAAGGATTGGAGGTTATGGCTGCGTGCAAGGCAAAATACCCCATGATTAAAAAAAGTATTCCTCTCGATGCCAACCCAACATAAGCCGTGTTCTTTATAGTTTTACGACGCTTTTCTTCGTTTATAGATTTAAAATCAAATTTTTCCAGGAAGCTTTTTTTATATGCTCTAACGAATTGATATATACCGGTTCCCACAATGGCCGCTCCCACAATCCCTAAAATGATTAGTCCTGTATCGCTGGCAAGAAAAGAGGAACTTTGTGCAGAGTCACCGGATCCACCAGCCCCACCGGATCCACCTATCACTCTCCAAATTGCAAGGGCTCCCAGTCCCAGATACATCGTACCACTAATAAAGAAAGCAATACGTTTTATCTTTCCTTTTTTATCCCCACCTATTCCTTCAGGGTCCTCAATAGACTGTATATAACGCCAGGCCGCATAGAAGATAAGACCAATTCCAAGCAAGATTAATAAAACATTTCCAAAAGGCTGTTCATCCAGAAATTGTAAAACCTGTAACTGGTCTGTCTTTTCTCCTCCCAGATTAAAAGCGGCTAAAAAAGTGAGTATCCCGGTTAAACCATATACAGTGCCCTTTGCCACGTATCCGCCACGGGCCATTTTCTTTAATTTGCTATCCATCTTCGTTCTTTATTTTGAATTTTCTTTTAAATTTAAAAGAAAATGCAGTGGCAGCTTATGGTGTTATAGAAAATTTAAGGTTTGGAAACATTGGTGTCCGATTAAAACAAGTAAAATCTTCCTTAAGTCTTTCTATATATGAACAGAGGACAATTCAACCACGCATTGAGGGTAGTTTTGGATCTAAAATAGTTCAGGAAATTTTATATTTCCTAGAAGGGGTTAAGTGACTCATTTCCACGCTCTACGAATTTAGTTTAGATTCTAGATTCTAGAAGCGATCTTGACACTTTTACCGGCCAATAATGGTTTGGAAATTAGTATTAAACCATTTCAAAGATGACCAGGGCATAAAGATAAAACCTCACAAATCTAAGAAGCCCGAACATTAAATAACTCATGAAAGGAAATCTTATAAATCCTGCTGCGATACTGGTCATTGCAAAAGGAATAGGAAGAAGAGCACCAACAATTATAAGGAACCCACCCCATTTCCTTGTGTTTTTAATATGTTTTGCAAGGTTCACCTCCATTTGCCTATGAATGGCAGGAATTTTTGTAATAGAAATGCCAATAAAATAAGAAACAATACCTCCAAGATAAGAGGCAGCTGCCAATAAGGATAGATAAAAAATAGGAAATGCAGACTTACCTGCCCAGGCAATAAATAGTTCCGGTGGTACAAGACCCAGGATAGATTCAGATAAAAAGAAAACAAAAATGATACCCGCAGGAGGGTAAGTCTCTGTAACAGTTGCCAAAACTTTATTAAGGTCCAGCACGTAAAAATCCAGAGCCAGCACTGCTGCTATCACAATGAGAATGGGAATAATTGCTTTTTTTACGCTTTTCCCAACAAATTTATAGAAACCGGTATAGCTGTAATACTGGTGGAGTAAACGCCAACGCGGTTTCTTTTTGGATTTGACATCCTTATTCTTCATTAAACAATGGTTTAAATGAAATTTTTTTCGGATAGAATTTAATTAAGTTTTTCTCCGGGCAATGCTTTTAATTTTCTTCAGCATATTCCTGTAAGGCCCGGCTATATTCCCTTAAATCAATTTCATTGTTTTTTATAGTGGTATCACTCATAAGGGAAAGAAGATAATCAAGGCTTTCTTCGGGTTTCGAATCCGGGGAGGCAGTAGTTTCTTCAAGTTCATCCAGAGGTTCATCATCCGGAATTGGAATATCAAATGTCTGGAATTCCTCTACGTGCTCATAGGTAAGACGAATAACCTTAGCCAGAAGTGGATCCTCA
>DATHWA010000104.1:0-7339 GCA_035461025.1 Gillisia sp.
CTCAATTTATCAAGTCCGCCTTTTCCAAGGTTTTCAGATTCCAGAAAAAGTAGGTGCTCAAATAAATGGGCAAAACCGGTACGGCCTTCTGTTTCCCTTGCCGAACCCACATGACTTGTAAGGGCCACGGCCACTACAGGATCTGACCTGTCAATGTGGAAAATCACCCTCAAGCCATTTTTCAGGGTGAAGGTTTCAAAATCTATATTCAAATCCTGTGAATTTTCCTGGGCTGAAAGGTTCAGCGATATCAGGCAGGCTAATATTAAAGCAGAAAATTTAGTTTTCATAGAGTTTCTATAAACCAGGGCAGGGCCCCGGGATGGATATTATTTTTAAAGATCGTGAGTAGATCAATTTTAACTTTTTAAGATTATAATTTATCTGTTAAGATCATCATTGTCTACAAAGAAAAGTGCGTTCACAAAGAATAACTTGCCGTTTTCCCAAAATGAGCGAAACAGCGGATTGTCTACCAGATAAATAAAACTTCCTCTTCCCATTGGTTCCACTCCAAAAGTCATAGAGTTTTTAATTTTGGTCCGCGCATTGCTTCCTGCGAATCCCGAAACAAATTCCGGCGAATCTTCCAGGTAACCCACATTAAATCCGTCTTTTAAATAGCTGTAACTATTGTTGCCTAACTTTAAGCTATAATAAGTGTCTTCGTAGCCAAACGCAAGGGGGTGGGTGTTGTCAATGCTGGTTTTCACAATACTTCCCGTGATGAGGTCTTTTACATTTTCCCTTTCCCGCTGATTGTAGGGCGTAAGATTTCCTTTAGACTCGGTTTCTATTTCTTCTTCGGGTTTGTTTTCCTTAAGGTCAAAATTGTCCTTCCCTGCAAAATGGCCAACGGCACCCCCAATGGCAATTACTTTCCCGCCACCGCGTACCCAGGTTTTAATTTTTTCCATTTCGTCGTTCCCAAAGACTCTGGTATAGGAACCCGAGGGTAATACCAGCACATCCAACTTATTAAGATCTATCTTGTAAAAATAATCTGTATCTATAGCGGTGACAGGATATTTAAGCTGTTGTTCAAAGAAATACCATATTTCCCCATAACTCAAGGAGGAGGTCCCCTCTCCTCTTATCACACCTATCCTGGGCTTGTTGATGATCTTTACATCCGGCGAACCAAAATCCGGTCCGGTAGTAGCAAAACCACTGGCCTTGGAGGTAAGCTGCCGGTTGTGAGTGTTTGCTATCTCAATCAATTTATTATCAAAATTCTCCATCCTCCTGTTGTCACTTTTTGTGATGATTAGGCTTCCACGGTCGAATTTCATGTTGTTGTTTTCAAAAGCAATTTCGCTAAATCTTACCCGAATTCCTTCCTGCAGGAGAGCGGCCAGGAATCGCGCATCCTGCATACTGTTCCACTTGGAGATATAACCCGCACCTGCCGGAGTGGCCTCATTTTTTACTTTAGCAATTGCCGGAGAAGGAGAGGAACTAACGTTTCTTGTACTTGCTACTGCTTCCAGCCCATAAGCGTGAGGGACGCTCCAGGCGGTAATATCATAAGTAAGTGAATCGCTTAACTGTGCAGTAGGTTCAAATAGCACCTTTACCATTTTTCCTTTGGGCTGGTTTGTATTCACAACCAGAGAATTCTCTGTAGTGGAAAACCTGTTATTAGAATTGCTTTTATAATTATAGCCTCTTACATTTCCTAAAGATGCATTGCCATAGTTGATCTCGTGCCTGTCCAACAGTTCACGTAAGGCAGCGATATTATCCGGTTCCCCTTTCACAACAAAACTCTTGTATTCCTGGTCCTGGTCTTTAAAGAAGCTGCTGAATTCAGTATTCAGTCTGTCCACATTTCGGGCGGCTACTTCAATGGTCGAGATCCCGGTGGTATGATGATGCTCTACCCGGTCTATTAGGGTAAGTTCATAACCCTCACGGGTATCAATACCAAGTCCTGCCATTCCGTGACCGGCCTGCTCATAGGTCATACCAATCGCACCCATATAGGTTGGGTAAGTATCACCATAACTTGGATACAGCAGGTCAAAACGCTCCCGTGTAAAATAAAGCCAGCCTTCCTCATCAAAATATTTTGCGTGATTTTTTCCAATTTCAGTCTGGAAATCCCTTTGAAAAGGAGTGATGATCTCGTGAAAAGGTTCTGCCGCAGGGGCAAAATAATAAGGTTCATTGATTCCCTGCTCGTGAAAATCTAC
This sequence comes from Gillisia sp., assembly GCA_035461025.1. Taxonomy (GTDB): domain Bacteria; phylum Bacteroidota; class Bacteroidia; order Flavobacteriales; family Flavobacteriaceae; genus Gillisia. The sequence continues at coordinate 2,196 of DATHWA010000104.1, forward strand.
GTGAATATGAGGTAACCACTGGTTGTATATTTTAAGTCGCTGCCGGGTTTCTATCTGGGTTGCCCAGGCCCAGTCACGGTTAAGGTCAAAGAGATAATGGTTAGGTCTCCCTCCCGGCCAGGGCTCATTGTGTTCCACGGCCATTGGTAATGGGTTATAAGGCTGCGCTTTTACCTGGTTGTACCAGTTGGCGTAGCGGTCACGCCCATCTGGGTTCACACATGGATCAATAATCACAACGGTATTCTCCAGGAGGTCATTCCTATTGGAAACCAGCTCATACAGGGTCACCATCGCTGCCTCCGTACTGGAAGCTTCGTTCCCGTGAACGTTATAACTAAGCCATACAATAGCTTTTTGGTCATTTTCTTCAAAATTTCCACTTTCCATCCCGGTATTGCGCAGATGGTTATTTCTTATTTGATCTGCTTTTTGCAGATTTTTTTCTGAAGATACCACAGCATAAGTCAATGGCCTGTGCTCATAGGTCTTTCCATAGGTATCATAATTTACCAGGGGAGAATGCTGCGCAACGTGTTCAAAATATCTTACCACATCTGCGTGACGTGTAAATTGAGTTCCTATTTCATATCCAAGGAAATCTGATGGTGATTGCAGGCCCTGGCCAAATAGGAAGTGAAAATTGATAAATAAAAATGCTAATAATAAGGAGGATCTTTTCATTTAAGTAACGGAAAATATTTTTAAGGTGAGTAAAGATAGTATACCCACCGGAAATTACTAAAATATACCACCTAAAAAGTTTATCTTGGGTATCTTTACATTTTAAAGTAAATCTATGCCAGCAGACTGTCTTTCCTATAAAGAAACCAATTATTTTACCCGACTTATCACAGATTATCTTGAACAGAAAGATGAAATTAAGGAATTTTATCACCGGTTTCCTGCTATTGAAAATTTTGGGGCACAAATAGAAGAGAAAAAAGAATCCTTTTCAGCCAATAATAGACAGGTTCTGGTAGAAGTGCTTCAGGAACAGTATAAGGAGCTGGTAGTTTCTCAGGCTGTTTCAGAAAATATTCAGTTACTTAATGAGGAAAACACCTTCAGCATAACTACCGGCCATCAGCTTAATTTATTCACAGGTCCGCTTTATTTTTTATATAAAATAGTTTCTGCCATTAACCTTGCTTCAGCATTAAAAAGAGAATATCCCCAAACCAATTTTGTGCCGGTCTACTGGATGGCTACAGAGGACCACGATTTTGAGGAGATCAACTTTTTTAACCTTAATGGAAAAAAATTTAAATGGAACAGCAGCCAGCCTGGAGCGGGAAAAGATGCGGTTGGAAATTTAAGCACAGAAGGCCTGGAAGAGGTTTTCGATCTTTTTTCAGCTGAAATAGGAGGTGGGAAGACCGCACAAAAACTGAAAGAACTTTTCAAGAAAGCCTACCTCGAGCATAAGAACTTAACAGATGCAACCCGGTACCTCGCCAATGAACTCTTTGGGGAGTACGGGCTGCTGATCATTGATGGAGATAATAAAGCCCTGAAAACTAAATTTATCCCATACCTGGAAAAGGAATTGTTCGATCATGTATCACATAAAGCAACAGAACCCATAGCGCAAAAGCTTAATGAGCTGGGGTACGGGGTGCAGGTGAATCCCAGGGAGATCAATTTGTTCTATCTGTATAACGGACTTAGAGAAAGGATCATTGAACAGGAAAGCAGGTTTTATGTAAATGAGACCACAATCTCCTGGAGTGCAGATGAATTAAAGCAGCACGTAAATGACCACCCGGAAAGATTTAGCCCCAATGTGATGACCAGGCCCCTTTATGAGGAAGTTGTCCTTCCCAATCTGTGTTACATAGGGGGCGGCGGGGAACTTGCCTATTGGTTTGAACTGAAAGCATATTTTGAAAAGGTGGAGGTGCCTTTTCCAATCCTGCTCCTGCGCAACTCCGCCCTGATTGAAACTGCAAAGCAAAATGAAAAACGCAGGAAGCTGGATATCTCTCAAACCGAATTGTTTTTAAAGCAACACGAGCTCATTAACAGGAAGGTTCGAAAGATCTCTAACATAGATATAGATTTTAGTCCGCAAAAGGAGCATCTTGTTAGGCAATTCAGCCACTTATATGAGCTGGCAGAAAAAACCGATAAAACCTTTTTAAACGCTGTAAAAGCACAGGAGGTAAAGCAATTAAAAGGCCTTGACAATCTTGAAAAGCGCTTGCTTAAAGCCCAGAAGAGAAAATTATCTGATGAGGTCACCCGTATCGCCCGGCTTCAAAATGAACTTTTTCCCAACCAAAGCCTACAGGAACGCCAAATAAATTTTTCTGAAATGTATTTAGAATATGGAGGTGGGTTGATCTCGACTCTTATTGAAAATTTGGATCCTTTAGATCTTCGGTTTACCATTCTTTCATTGGACGCACCTTCATAAATCAGAGAAAAGTCTTGCAAATCCACTGGATTTCTCCCTTAAAAAAAATATGTTCAATACCCTTACAATAGCTAGCGATTACTGGGGTAAGTAAGATAGAATTCACCTCGTAAGTACACATAAAAGAAACACTCTTGGAAAAAAATAAAATGCACACTATAGATATGGACCTGGTAGAAATGACATTGGATGTCATGAAATATACCATAGACCGTATCTCCAACGTGACCCCGGAGCTTGGGTCACCCAAAAAAGAAGAAGACCTTTTAAGAATAGTAGGAGAAACAATAACCCCAACGGGAATTGGCGGGGAAAATGCTTTTAAGCTTTTTAGGGACGTTTTGGTAAAAGCCACCGTGCCCATTGACCATCCACGACACCTGGCCTTTGTTCCCGCAGCACCTACCAGGGCTGCTATAATGTTTGACCTTGTAACATCTGCCTCCAGTATACATGGGGCTTACTGGATGGAAGGAGCAGGGGGGATATTTTGTGAGAACCAGGCTATGAAGTGGCTGGTTTCCCTAACGGGATTACCTGAAGGCTCATTCGGGGTTTTCACCAGTGGTGGGACAGCCGCAAACCTGTCGGCTATGGTAGCTGCAAGGGAAGAGTGGCGAACCAGGAGCGTGAACAATATTGGCTTTAAAGGACTGGTACTAACCTCAAGCGGGGCGCACAGCTCTGTACAGGCGATGGCACGGGTAATGGATGCAGATCTTATCATGATAGACTGCGATGGAGACCTTCTTACAGGTGCAGGACTGGAACAGGCTATAGAGGAGCTGGAAGAAAAGGACCGCAAGCGACTTTTTGCTGTTGTAGGTACCGGTGGTACAACCAATGCAGGGATCATTGATGACCTTGATGGGATCGCAAATGTATGTAACCGTGAGAACATCTGGTTTCACGTAGATTGTGCTTATGGAGGTGGAGCTTTGGCAGCAAGATCTGTAAGACATCTTTTCAACGGAATTGAGAAAGCAGACAGTATAACCATAGATCCTCATAAATGGCTTTTTTCACCCTATGATTGCGGGGCGGTTATTTATAAGAATATGGATTATGCGAGGAATGCTCATTCCCAAAAGGGTTCGTATTTGGAGATATTCAAAGACGAGGGTGCTCATGGCTTCAATCCTTCCGACTACCAGATACAGCTTACCCGTAGGATAAGAGGAATGCCTCTTTGGTTTTCCCTGGCCATGCATGGGACAGAAAAATACAGAACTGCTATAGAACGAGGTATAGAACTGGCAAGGATTGCAGCCAGGAAAATTGAGGAGCGGGAGAACCTGGAATTGGTAAGGCCTGCAAGTTTGTCGGTGGTATTATTCAGGAGAAAAGGCTGGAAGCCGGATCAATACCGCGACTGGACGTATAAAAATCACAGAGAAGGCATCGCACTTGTAACCCCTACTAAATGGAAAGCCAACGGAGATTATGAAACCATCTCAAGATTTTGCTTTATAAATCCTGATACTACAGAGGAGGATATAGATATTATTTTGGATACGATGGAGTAGTATTGAGTAGTTAGTATTGAGTATTGAGCGGATTAGTAAGGAAGTTAAGAGTTAAGAGTTAAGTGTTAGGAGTTAGGAGGTTTCTAGGAATAGAATTTTGCTCAGATTGGAGACGCAAAATATTGCGTCTGTACAGTATTCCTTTTAAATCTTAATTCCGGTTGGATTTCTTTATTAGGAATGTGGGGCAAAGAATCTGCTCTGGATTCCAGCTTCCTGCGCAGCTATTGATACTTATTTCCCGCAAAATTAGGTTGGAATTTGGAATTTGGTGCCTGGAATTTGGTGCTTTTTTTCTCTTCTCTCTTCTCTCTTCTCTCTGCTCTCTGTTCTCTGTTCTTTGGTCTTGTTTCTTGGCTCTTGATTCTTGTCTCTTAAAAACTGAGCATAAAAAAAGGCTACAGGAAATCCTGCAGCCTTTGCTATACTATTGAACCTGTAACCTATTTTCTTGCAGCAGGTTCAGCAGGGATTTTGTCAACTAATGGACGTTCGTCTCTGTTAGCAATCTCCCAGGCAGTAAGGAATACCAGCTGTGCACGTTTCGCAAGCATATCATATTCAATCTTATCCGGGGTATCGGTTATTTTGTGATAATCATCGTGTACTCCGTTGAAATAAAAGATCACCGGAATATTGTGTTTTGCGAAGTTGTAATGGTCACTTCTGTAGTAGAAACGGTTTGGATCATTTTCATCATTGTAAGTGTAATCCAGTTCCATATTGATGTACTTATTGTTCACCTCTTCGCTAAGATCGTGTAATTGTGTACTTAGTTTATCACTTCCAATAAGGTATACATAATCCCCGGCGTCCTCTTTTCCATAACCTATACGCCCTATCATATCAATGTTTAGGTTAGCAACTGTGTTTGCTAGTGGAAATACAGGGTTATCTGAATACCATTTGGAACCTATTAAACCTTTTTCTTCTCCTGTTACATTAAGGAATAGGATAGATCTTTTTGGATGGTACCCATCTGCTTTTGCTTTCATAAAGGCTTCGGCGATTTCCAAAATTGCAACAGTTCCGGACCCGTCATCATCGGCTCCATTAAAAATATTACCTTCATCATCCATACCCACATGGTCATAATGGGAGGAGATTACAAGAATTTCTTCTGGCTTTTCACTTCCTTCAAGAAATGCCAGAACATTTTCAGAATCTTTTACATCTCCTCTAAAGGCTGAAGAGGGTAC
>DATHWA010000105.1:0-22975 GCA_035461025.1 Gillisia sp.
AAGGATTATTATGTCATTGCGGGAAGCGAGGCTGCTTAGAAACCGTAGCTTCCGGATTAGCAATGGTCAATATTGCTAAGTTAGGAATTCAAGCTGGGCAAACTTCCATATTGACCAATATGATTGACAATGAATTTGAAAACCTGGAACCAGAACTTATTATTAAAGCTGCAAATCTGGGCGACCAATTTGCTATCAATGTTTTATCGGAAATTGGGATAAGTCTCGGCAAAGGAATTGCTATACTTATACAGATTTTCAATCCTGAATTGATCATGCTAGAGGGAAAAATTGCGGAGGCCAAACAATTTATATCTACTCCTATCCAACAATCTCTTAACACTTATACTATGATCCAGTTGAAAGAAAGGACAAAAATTTCCCTATCTACCCTAGGAAAAAATTCTAGTTTATTGGGAGCTACGGTTGCAGTTATGGAACATATTTTTAAAGAACAAATTAATTCAATAAAAGCAGAGTTAAATTAAAAAACAAGGTGTTTAAAAATATAATATTTCAAACAAAGCATTTCCTATAGTATGGCCAGATTAAATCTTCTTGAAGAAACCCGATTTGAAAAATCAGCGGTGACCGTTTATGCAGACGAACATATAGCCTCCAAAATGGTGGCACAAAGAATTGCAGATCTTATAAAAAGAAAACAAGAGGAGGGATCCTTTACTGTTTTAGGGCTCGCAACCGGGGCCACTCCAGTAGAAATGTATGCCGAACTCGTGCGGATGCATAAGAAAGAAGGTCTAAGTTTTAAAAATGTAATCACCTTTAACCTAGACGAATATTTCCCCATGGAGCCCTCGGCCAAACAGAGCTATGTGACCTTTATGCACGAAAACCTCTTTGACCATATTGATATTCCCGGGGAAAATATTAATATACCGGATGGAACCTTAAAAAAGGAAAATATCGCTTCATTCTGCATGGATTATGAAAATAGAATCGAAGAATTGGGAGGTTTGGATCTTCAAATCCTTGGGATTGGTAGGACTGGACATATAGGTTTTAATGAACCGGGGTCAGCGCCTAACTCAGGAACAAGGCTTGTTACTCTTGACGACCTTACCAGAAGGGATGCTTCCCGTGATTTTGGAGGAAAAGAAAATGTACCCACCAAAGCAATTACTATGGGGATTGGAACTATTTTTAAAGCCCGTGAAATAATTTTAATGGCGTGGAGCAAAAAAAAGGCTACCATCATCAAAAAAGCAGTCGAGGGAGAAATTTCCGGGAATGTTCCTGCAACCTATCTTCAGCTTTCAGAACATGTGGAATTTGTGTTGGACATGGATGCAGCTTCCGAACTTACGCGATTTAACACGCCTTGGCTGGTAAAAGATTGCGTCTGGAACAAGCAACTAATAAAAAAAGCAGTAATATGGCTTTCTGAGTGGGTTGAAAAACCAATTTTGAAACTCACCGAAGAAGATTACAACAGCAACGGCATGGCGCAGCTAGCTACAGAAAAAGGGCCTGTTTATAATATCAACATTCACGTTTTTAATAAATTACAACATACCATTACCGGTTGGCCGGGAGGAAAACCTAATGACGATGATTTACAGCGCCCGGAAAGGGCTGACCCTGACCATAAACGCTCGCTTATCTTTTCCCCGCATCCGGACGACGATGTGATTTCCATGGGGGGCACTTTTATGAGATTGGTAGAACAAGGACACGAAGTTCACGTGGCATATCAAACCTCGGGAAATACAGCAGTATGGGATACAGATGTTTTGCGATATGTAGAATTTGCAATAGATTTTAATAAAAGTATTGGGGTTGACATCGAAAAAACAGAGACTATTTACGATGAAATGCGAAGCTTCCTTAATAAAAAGAAACCTAATGAAATCGACTTGCTGGAAATTCAAAATGTTAAGGCTTTTATCCGAAAAACAGAAGCATACGCCGGTGCAAGATATGCCGGACTTGAAGATAAAAACATCCATTTTATGGCCCTCCCATTTTATGAAACCGGGAAAACCGTTAAAAATCCGGTGACAGAAATTGATGTGAAACTTACTATTGATCTACTTCAAAAAATTAAACCCCACCAAATATTTGCCGCGGGGGATTTTGCCGACCCGCATGGAACCCATATCGTATGTTTCAGGATCATCCTGGAAGCTATGAAACGGCTTCGGAAAACTGAAGAGTGGACAAAAGATTGCTGGCTCTGGATGTACAGAGGTGCCTGGCTGGAATTTGAAACACATGACATAGAAATGGCAGTTCCATTATCTCCAAAAGAAGTTCAATTAAAACGAAATGCAGTTTTTAAGCACCAGTCCCAGAAAGACCATCCTGTATTCCCTGGTGATGACGAGAGGGAATTCTGGGTGCGGGCAGAAGAGAGAAACCGGGAGACAGCAATTAATTATCACAGCCTTGGATTAGCAGATTACGAAGCAATGGAAGCCTTCGTGAGATGGAAATTTTAATGTAAGAAATAGGCACTATTAAAAGATTACTATGGAGAGTAAAATGAAAATTATTGGTTTAGACATCGGGGGAACAAAAATTCATATTGGAGAGGTTCAGGACGGGATAGTCCTGAAGGATCTAAAATTATCCACCTCTGCAGGAGCTCCTAAAAACCAGGTGCTGGATGAGATCGTTTTGGGTATAGAAAGAGTAATGACCAAAGATGCAGCGGGAATAGGAGTAGGAGTGCCGGGTCTGGTGGATGAGGGATTAGGAGTAGTATATAATGTACAGAACATTCCTTCCTGGAATAAGGTGTTTCTAAAAGATTATCTGGAGGATCATTTTAATAAGCCGGTTTATATAACCAATGATGCAAACACCTTTGCCGCAGGAGAAAAAATGTATGGCAAGGGCAGATGTTTTCAGAATTTTGTAGGAATCACCCTTGGGACCGGGTTGGGAACCGGAATAATAATTAACAACCAGGTTTATTCCGGTTCTTTTTCAGGCGCAGGGGAATATGGCGGAATCCCATACCTCAACAAAACTCTTGAAGATTACTGCAGCGGAAAATTCTTCCAACAGGAAATGGGAATTTCAGGAAATAAGGTTATGATTTTAGCCGAACAGGGAGACAAGAGAGCCCTAGAGACATTTAAGAAATTTGGGATACATATAGGAAGTGCAATAAAGATATTGTTGTTCTCCATTTCTCCTGAGGCGATTTTTTTAGGAGGTTCAATATCCAAATGCTATAAACATTTCGAAGAATCTATGCTGAAAAGTATTGATGAATTTCCTTACAAAATAATAACGCAGAACCTGGTTATCGAAAGATCAGTAATATTAAATGGATCCGTCCTTGGTGCTGCTGCTCTCTTCGCGATGCGGTACGAGAATGAAAATTCAAGGAAATCTCTTCCGTAGGAAAATTTAAGAAAGAACGAGAAGCGGGATTCGGTTTTCTTACACTATTAGTGTTTTTTCTGAAAAGAACTTCAGTAGAAAATAAGCCAGAGGTAAAGGCATCATGGGTAACTGTTTCTGTGCTTGGGGTTAATCAGGAAATTAGTGCGTCAAGAGAAATAATAGAAAAATATTCTACTTAGTTTTTCCATTTTCAGTCCATTGAACAGCTATTCTGTATTCCCTGTTATGATGAAATATTTTATGGTCGAATAGCTTCTTTATGTTTTTCCGTCAAAGGGATCGAGATTTATACCAGTCCCAAAAGTCTTAAGAACGAATTCTCTGTCATTTAAAGGTTCGTAATGGAAGCTCCCGCTCTTCAAATTAAATCCCCTTCACCTTCATGCGATTTTTTTACTTTGATTCACTCCCAAGCTTCTCTGGGCACGAGGTCTCCGCTCGTGGAAAGCTCCATATGCGGTTAGGGTAGAACTTTTTTGAATTTAAAAGCGATAGCGGATCCAAAATCCTCAAAAAAATAGAAAGAATGGTCAACCAGATTCTATATAATTTAGATTCTGTATCAAATAATATTTAGATATCTATAAAAGGTAAATAATATATAAAGTATGCATTCATTTTAATAAAATTTAAAAAGTTCTTGCTTTTCTCATTTACTTTCTTAATTTTATCTAAATTTTAAGAACATGGGCTTTAAAAGATTCTTATACCCTTTTTTATTCACCGCTTTAACGGGTTTTGCAAAAGAAACTAAAGATTTAGTAATTGTGGGAGGAGGCGCAAGTGGAACAACGGCTGGTATACAAGCTGCGAAAATGGGAACCAAAACCTTAATAATTGAAGAAACCGAGTGGCTTGGTGGCATGTTGACTTCTGCTGGGGTATCTGCCATTGATGGCAATCACTATATGGCTTCAGGTTTGTGGGGAGAATTTAGGCAAAAATTATATGATTATTATGGGGGACCTAAAGCCGTGGAAACCGGGTGGGTAAGTAATACCTTATTTGAACCTTCCGTAGGTAATAAGTTGTTAAAAGAAATGGCTGTACATCCCAATCTTGATATTTGGTATAACACTAATTTTTTAGGAGCGGAAAGAGTTGGAGACTTCTGGAAAATTACCCTTATCAGAAATGGAAAGAAACAGGTGATAGAAGCAAAATTAATCATAGATGCTACAGAATTGGGAGATGTAATGGCTTCCTTAGGGGTGGCATATGACATTGGAATGGATAGCAGGTATGAAACAGAGGAGGACATGGCACCGGAAAAGGAGAACAATATAATCCAGGATATGACTTATGTGGTTGTGTTAAAGGATTATGGTGAGGGTGCTGATAAAACCATACCAAAGCCAGAAAAATACGATCCCGAGGAATTTCGGTGTGCCTGTGATGTTTCTGATCCTGCGGGAGACGGAAAGGCAGAAAATGATTGTTTTCAAATGATGAAGTATGGAGGTTTGCCTAATGATATGTATATGATCAACTGGCCTAAGTGCGGGAATGATATTTACTTAAACATTATTGAAATGACTCCTATACAACGGGAGGAGGAGCTGAAGAAAGCCAAATCACATACCTTAAACTTCTTATACTACCTTCAGACGGAGCTGGGCTATAAAAATATGGGAATTGCTATAGGAGAGTTTCCTACAAAAGACGGATTACCTATGATTCCTTATCATAGGGAATCACGAAGGATTGAAGGTCTAGCAAAGTTAACTGTGAGTCACATGGCCAAACCTTATGATCAAAAGGAGGCTTATTATCGTACAGGCATCGCCGTGGGTGATTACCCAATTGATCACCATCACCTGAAGAATCCAGAAGCCCCGGAAATAGATTTTGTAAGAATTAAAATTCCCGCCTACAACATTCCTTTAGGAGCGCTTATTCCCAAAGACGTGAAGGGATTAATCGTTGCAGAAAAAAGCATAAGCGTGACAAACATTGTAAACGGCGCTACAAGACTACAGCCGGTGGTGCTAGGAATTGGACAGGCTGCCGGTGTACTGGCTGCCGTTTCCCTTGAGAAAAAGGTGGAACCTCGCGATGTGAAAATTAGGGAAGTACAGCAGCACCTGTTAAACGCCAGAGCCTATCTTATGCCTTTTATTGATGTAACGCCTGAACATGAATATTTTGAAGCAATACAACGGATAGGAGCTACTGGAATATTGAAAGGTTTTGGCGTGCCATATAAATGGGCTAATCAAACCTGGTTCTACCCCGATAGACTTCTTAGTGAATTTGAAATGGTATCGGGTTTAAAAGAGTTGTACCCTGTCATAGCCCAAGTACCTGCATCTGGTGAAGCCCTCAGTTTAGATTTTTTGGCACATTTAATTTCACAGATAAACCCCGAATTATCTTCCCTGAAAATTCTGAAGGATTTAGATGCTCTTAACAGAAGTAAAAAGGCTTTCGAAAAAGTTTTAAATCGGGGCACTGCGGCCTTTATTATAGATCAATACCTGAATCCTTTTAGGATTCCAGTGGACTTTAACGGAACTGTTAGCAAAAATCAGAATGAATGGCAAAACAATAAGAACAATTAACAACAGCTAAATGATTAATTAATACACCTTAACTTTTATGATGATAAAATTTATACTTAACTCAAATTGCTACAAACTTATTATAGTCTTTGTTTTTATGGCTATTCAGGGGCAAGCTCTCGCACAGGAGGTTTCGGTTTCAGGAGTAGTTACTGATAGTGAATCTGGTGATCCTTTAATAGGGGTTACCGTCTCCATTCTGGGAACCAGTACCGGAACTATCTCAGACTTTGATGGAAATTACACTATTAAAGTTCCCAATGGTGAGAGTGAATTGGTATTCTCCTACGTGGGATATTTACCTGCTACTTTTATGGTGGGATCGCAATCCCAGCTAAATGTTTCCCTGCAGCCAGATGTATCTTCCCTTGAAGAGGTGGTTGTAGTGGGATATGGAACACAGAAGCGCCAAAGTGTAACCGGTGCGATTTCCCAAATTTCCGGCGAGGAACTTATGAAAGCCCCTGTAGGGAATATTACCAATATGCTTGGAGGAAGGGTTCCGGGAGTTATTTCCCTTCAACAATCAGGACAACCCGGGGCAGATGCATCCAGTATCCTGGTTAGAGGATCGTCGGCCAAGTACATTGTAGACGGCGTAGAAAGAAGTATTGCTGAGATAGATCCAAATACTATTGAATCAATATCTGTTTTAAAAGATGCTTCCTCGGCAGCAGTTTATGGCTTGGATGCCAATGCTGTTATTATTGTAACTACTAAACGAGGTAAAATAGGATCAGCGAGTTTTAGTGCAACCGCAAATTACGGGGTTAGTGCCAACGCAGTAATGCTGGAAATGCTTGACGGACCCGGATATGCTTTTTGGTATAATAAAGCTAGGGAAATGGATGGAGATGCACCTGTTTTTACCTCAGAGCATGTAGCTATGATGCTAAATGATGACCCTGCTGATGGGTGGGGGAACAGCAACTGGTACGAGGAAACTTTTGATCTGGGTGTGAATCAGAGTTTTAATATCAACTCCACTGGAGGTTCCGAAAATTTTAAATATTTTGTATCCCTCGGAAATTTTAATCAAGAAGGAAATGTCAAAGATTTTAACTACAATCGATTTAACCTTCGGTCTAATATTGATGCAACAATTGCGAATAACCTGGAACTGACATTTGATATTTCGGGACGAATAGAGGACAGGAAACGGCCTGGTTTCTCGGCTTCACCGGGTGATTGGAACAATATTCCGCAGCAGGCTATAAGAGCTCATCCCTATGTGCCTATGGAAATAGACGGGGTGCCTGTATCGACAAGGACAGCGAGTTCGTACGTTAGTCCTATTGCAGGATCTGAGCTCTCGGGGTATAATAATACCAAATCCACCATCTTACAAACGAATTTCTCGCTGGATTACAAGATGCCTTTTATAGAGGGACTTCAAGCTAAATTTTTGGCAGCCTATGATATCTCATATCAAACCTCTAAACAATTTTCAACACCCTACAATACTTACGTAGCAAATACTCCTACTGCTACTACTGAAGAACTTGGTTATACCTATACGAATGATCCAAGAGGAACAAATGCAAGCCTTGTAGAAGGATTGGCACATTCTACAAGATTTACAACCAATACCAGCCTTAACTACAGCAACAGATTCGGAAGCCACAGAGTTTCTGCCTTGGCACTGATGGAAACCCGTGAAACAAAAGGGAATAATTTTGCAGCTTATGGATACGGGTTCAATATTTACGAGTTGGATGAGCTGAATTTTGCTACGCTTGATGAACAGAATTCTGTAGGAGGTGGTAGTTATGAACGTACGCAAATGGGATTTGTGGGTCGTATCAATTACGATTATGATGATAGGTATCTTCTTGAAATTTCTTCCCGATATGATGGAAGTTACGTCTTCGGCGGAATGGTTGATGGAAAACGTTGGGGGCTCTTCCCTGCAGGGTCGGTAGGTTGGAGAGTATCTGAGGAAAGCTGGTTTGAGAATTCAAGAGATGTGGTCAATAACCTAAAATTTAGAGCGGGAGTTGGGCTTACTGGGACCACGGAGATTCCTCCTTATTATTTCCTAAATACCCTGTCCTTCCTAAGAGACCCCGCAGTGGTTCTTGGAGGGGTAGCTCAAAACGGATTGCTAACTTCCCGCCCAGGTAACATAAACCTTACCTGGGCCAAAGCCCTTCAGTATAACGTTGGTTTGGATGCCACTTTGTATAATGGGCTTTTAGGTGTGGAATTTGATGTTTTTTATAAGTATATATATGATATGTTAAGTTCAGTGGATGCTACATATCCAGATTCTTATGGCGGCTATGTATATGGTTATGAAAATAACAATGAACAGGATCATAAAGGTTTTGAAATATCGCTAAGTCATAGGAATTCTATTAATGAATTTAATTACGGCTTTTCTGTAAACGGCACCTACACCAAACGCAGATGGTTAAAGTACGGAGATTCAGAAAATACACCAGACTGGCTTAAACTTACAGGAAAAGAAGTTGGATCACAAGTTGGTTTTATAGCGGAAGGATTATTTCAGAGCCAGGAAGAAATAGATAATTCTCCTTTGATTGTAGGTAAAGATGTGAGGGTTGGAGATATTAAATATCGGGACAGAAATGGTGACGGTGTTGTTTCTTATGAACAAGACCGGGGATATATTGGAAAATCTGCTTATCCTAAATTCGTTGGTGGCTTCTCTTTTGATGCGGAATGGCGAGGAATAGACTTATCCGTATTGTTCCAAGGAGCTATAGGAAGAGATGTGGCCTTAACAGGAGTCTACAGTAACGGAGTTATGGATAATACATCTATGACTAGGCCGTTTTACCATGGAGGTAATTCTCCTGTACACCTGGTAGAGAACTCGTGGACAGAAGAAAACACCAGTGGCGAATTTCCGCGTCTGTCTTTAGTGCCTGCAAGTTCGAACAATGCGTATTCTTCAAGCTTCTGGTATAGAAATGGAGATTATTTACGTCTAAAAACTTTGCAGATAGGCTATAATTTTCCTCAGTTAACTTCAGATTCGGGAATAAAAAGCCTGAGAATATATGTGGAAGGTCAAAACCTGCTCACCTTTAGTGGCCTTACCAAATATAATATTGACCCTGAAATGCCTGGTGTATCCAATGGGTATTACCCACAACAACAGCTAATTTCTTCAGGGGTGAATTTTACTTTTTAATAAAATAATTTAAGAAATGAAAAATAAGATATTAATTACAACGCTGCTTATAGGATTTTTTGGCCTTGTGGGTTGCGACGATTATCTCGATACCGTTCCTACCGACAGGATTAGCGATAAGGTCGTATGGGAAAATCATACGAATGTTGAGATGTACGTCAACGGCTTTTACCCTTATTTGGACCGTTATGGGAATTTTGGTAATTCCCAGTTTAGTGGTAACCTTACCGAAGGCCTTACCGAAACCCTTAAATACGGGTCATACGTTCCGGGAAGCAGAGCGGGGGATTCTAACTTGTATGTATTTACTCCTGAAACCATGTCTCCTACCGGAAATCTCCTAAATACGTGGGGAGATACTTATGAGAGGATAAGACGGGTAAATGAGTTTTTGGTTGGACTGGAAACTTATTCTCAGCTGGATGAAGAGGCGAATTTGCTTTTCGAAGGACAGGCTCGATTTTTCAGGGCTTTCCTGTATTTTCAATTAGCAAAACGTCATGGGGGAGTTATTCTTTATACAGACATGAACCTGCAAAAAGATATGCCTAGATCAAGCGAAGAGCAAACATGGGATTTAATTGCTGAAGACCTTGATTTCGCAGCCTCTGTGCTTCCTCCAACCTGGAACAGCACGAACAATGGTAGAATTACCAGTGGAGCTGCATATGCCTTTAAATCCAGGGTAATGTTATATGCAAAGCGTTGGTCTGAGGCCAAGGAAGCTGCAGATGCTGTCTTTGAGCTGGGATTATATGCCCTCACCCCTAAATATGAAGATGCATGGAAAGGTGGAAATTCAGAATCTATACTGGAATACAACTATTTGGTGACAGGACCTAGTCATACTTTTGATAAAGCCTATGCTACCTTTGGAGAAATCGAAAACCAGGGTGCCAGCGGTACTCCAACTCAGGAAATGGTGGAGTCTTATGAGAAGAAAGATGGTACCACAGTAGACTGGAGCCCTTGGCATGTTGAAGGGGGAACTACAGAAAGACCTCCATACGAGGAACTGGATCCACGTTTTGCTGCTACTATTATTTACAATGGGTCTGTTTGGCAGGGGAGGGAAATGGAAAATTCCGTTGACGGCACCAATGGTCGTTATATGGGCTACAGGGAAAATACCTATGCGCAGGGAAGAACTACCACTGGGTACTATTTGAAAAAGTTTAGGGATGAGGAAAATATGGACCTGGTAACCTTCGATAGTGATCAAACCTGGGTGGAAATAAGACTTGCAGAAGTGTACTTGAACCGTGCTGAGGCCAATTTCCGTTTAGGGAATGTCTCCCAGGCATTGAGCGATCTTAATGCCGTGCGAAGCCGTCCAGGAGTAAACCTACCTGAGAAGTCAGGTCTGTCAGGAGAGGAGCTTTTTGATGCTATTCGTCACGAGCGTAAAATAGAACTTGCTTATGAAGGGCATCTTTACTGGGACATGCGAAGATGGAAACTGGCACATATCCAGTACAATGATTATCGTGTTCATGGATTAAAAATCACTGAGACTCCACAAGGGTATTTGTATGAATATAAGGATGTCGATCTGCAGGATCGTTCCTTTCTGCAAAAGACTTATGTTCTGCCAATACCTTATAGTGAACTTGCTAACAACTCTGAAATCGAACAATATGATGAATGGAATTAAAAAAGACATAATGAAAAAATCTAGTTTTAAAATCGTCATGGTATTTCTTATCCTTTGGGTTGGAGGTTGCCAGGTGCCCGAGGACTTATTGCCGTCGGTTTCCAGAGAAGGGATTAATAGTATAACTGCCACCTTCGAGGATGGTACCGGAGAGTTTATAGGATATATTGAAGAGGGTAGCAATGAAATCATTATACCTATTCCTTATTACTATCCTGTGAGTAGCAACAATCAGGTAACGGAAGAGCATTTATCGAGAATGCGGGTGAGGGCTAACCTGGATGATAATGTTACTTTATCTCCTGCCTTATTATATATGGATTTGACGCAGGAAAATATAATTACCGTGTCAAATCAACGTAAAGAAGAAACCGATTACGTGGTCCGGGCTGAAATACGTAAGAGTTCGGAAGCCATGATCAAAGATTTTAAATTACCTTCAGTGGGTCTCAGCGGGGTAATTAATGAAGATACCAGAATCATTTCCTTGGTCTCCGTAGAGGAAATAGAACCCGCCTTGGCACAGGTTACCCTTTCCCACCATGCTACCATCTCTCCTGACCCTTCTTTGGTAGAATTGGATTATAACCAAGAGGTAGAATTGACTGTTACCGCCCACGATGGTGTTACTCAGAATGTGTATACGGTCAAAAAAGAAGTTCCCAATAAATTACCATATGGAATAAGACCAGGAAGTGGAAAGCTCATGTTTGCAAGACAGTTAAAATCTGATGTAGGTATAAGTGTTAACAACCTTACCGGAGGTCTTGCTGCAACCACGGGTTACATCGTGCTGAATACCAGGGGTGAGAACAGCGTCGTTCTGGATGCTAAATCCGGAGAAACAATTGGAGAGATAGAATTGGGCGCTGTCAAAGGTTCGTTGACGAACTTTTATAATACTGCTGATGATGCTGGGAATATCATAATAAACAATCTGGCTCCTAATGCTGGTCCTTTTAAAGTTTGGAAAGTCACAGGAATTAATCAGGCACCCGAGCAGATTATCGAATGGGATGGAGGCGTGGCCATTGGTCGAAAATTATCCATTCAGGGGAGTCTTGATGGAGATGCCGTCATTACTGCCCCTATTCATGCGGCAGGTCAACAATTTGCTAAATGGACAGTTACAGGTGGAGTAATGAGTTCTCAAACTCCCGAGATTGTCACTATGAGTGGTTTAAATGGTTGGACTGCCAACGTAGATCTGGTTTACACTGGTACCAATATGGATAGCGATTATTTTGTGGCCTCGTATTCTGACAATACCTTCGCCTGGGTTGATGGAAATACCAACACTGTCACATCGGCCCTGGAGCCTATAAGCGCTAACTTTATTCCCAATGCTGTGGATTATACCAATTTCAACAATGCCGGGTATGCTGTGGTTAATTGGGTGAACAGTTTCACATGGGGTTCTGCAGACTTAGTATGGTTACTGGATGTCAGCACATCTGCGACTTTTACTGGAAATCTTGATGCTGGCACAAGCCCCGCAGTAGTTTGGCAGGCACCGAGAAATACTTATGGTGCCACAGCAGTAAGTCCTGTAGTAGCCAATGCCAATGGAACAGGAGATGTGGCTATAACCGTTTCTGAAGATGGATACTACCTGTATGTGTATTTCATGTTCACTAACGGCTATGTGGTCGGCTATCAGTTCGATGCAATAGATATGTAAATTAGAAAGAAGTAAAACTGGTCTCTTAGAGGCCAGTTTAATTTATAAACAAGAACTATGAGCAAGAAAATCAAGAATTCCCTATATATAGTAATCCTGTGTTTCTCAGTAAGCTTTTTGACAAGCTCCTGTGCTAAAGAAGAAAAGACCGATTATGGATGGGAAGTAGAAGAAAAAGAAGAAGTAGAAGGGGCAACAAAACCTAGTTATATCTGGATTGATGCATCAGCTAATTTTCCTGACTTTGCCAATAGTAAAGAGAACATTACAAGGGATCTTATTTTGGCCAAAGAAGCTGGATTCACAGATATTGTTGTTGATGTAAGACCTACTTCCGGAGATGTATTGTTTCAGACAGATGTTGAGCAGCAAGTACAATCTTTGGGCGCTTGGTTATCTACAGGTTATACCAAGATTCCAAGAACAGCCACCTGGGATTATTTACAGGCTTTCATAGAAGCAGGACATGACCTAGGCCTAAAGGTCCATGCCGGAGTTAATACCTTTGCAGGAGGGAATCGAACTAGTCTCGGACCGGATGGTATGTTGTTTAGGGAATCTGACAAAAAAGAATGGGCCACCCAGTTGCTTACGGAGTCGGGAATTCAAAATACCCTTGACTTGCCAGATAATGGAGCCAAATTTTTCAATCCTGTCCATGAAGAAGTGCAAAAATATCTCCTTGACATGATCGAGGATCTAGCCTCTTATAAGGATCTTGACGGTATTTTCTTGGATAGGGGTCGATTCGATGGCCTTGACAGTGATTTTTCAGACTATACACGTGATAAATTTGAAGATTTTCTAGGACATTCTGTAGGTGATTTTCCTAACGAAATTCTTACTCCAGACATGCTAAAAGGAGGCCTTCCTACAGAACTGCCCATCTACTTTAAGAAGTGGCTTGAATTTAGGGCAAAGACTATCCATGATTTTATGGAGAAAGCACAGGTTCGTGTAAAAGCGACGAATCCAGAAATTGACTTCGGTGTCTATGTTGGGGCATGGTACGGTAGTTATTATGGAGTTGGGGTGAATTGGGCGAGTCCGTCATACAACACTTCATCACAATACCCTAAATGGGCGACCCCCGACTATAAGAATTACGGATACGCTGACCATATGGACGTGATATTGATTGGGGCATATGCTTCCCCAACAAGAATCTACGGTTCAACCGAATGGACTGTTCAAGGCTTTTGCGCTCTGGCAGTAGAAAAAATAAAAGGAGACGCGATTGTAATAGGAGGTCCAGATGTGGGCAATGGAGACTGGGCTACTACTAGTGATGCTGTAGTTAATAATGCAATAACACAATCTGTCGATGCCGCCATGAGTGCCCGTGATGGATATTTCTTATTCGACATGATTCACCTGAAGAAAAAGAATCAATGGGAATACGTAAGAAAAGGGATTGAACAGGCAAATAATTGATTCCAGTTAACTAAAGAGTAGAGCAGCCAATAGTATAATTTCCTGAAACTTTTGTTTCAACTAACCGATTACCTTAAACGAATAAAAATGAACAACTTGAAATTGATGTGTTTTGGTCTGTTGACTGGAATTATTGCCTTTTCCTGCAAGGGGAAAGAAGAGGCTATTGCTGAAAATACACCAAGTGAAAAGAATTTCCTATACTTTGATGCAACAGCTAATTTTGCGAGGTTCACTCATAAAGACTCCGTGATTTATTATCTGCAAAAGGCAAAGGATGTGGGAGTAACCGATGTGGTAGTGGATGTGAAGCCAATCACCGGAGAAGTATTATACCCTAGTAAAATAGCCCCTGTTATGACAGCCTGGGAAGGGGAATACGAGAGTGGAGAAAAAGATTTGTCGTGGGATATGCTTTCCCTCTTTATTGAAGAAGGACATAAAAGAGGCTTGTCGGTTCACGCTTCCACTAATGTCTTTGTAGCCGGGCACAACTACTTCGACAGAGGGGTGGTATATGAAGACAGTACCAAAGCTCATTGGCAAACCCTTAGTTATTTGCCTAGTGGAATGACCCCTATCACCGAGCAAAAGAACAAGTATTCGGCTATGCTAAACCCTGCCCTTGAAGAGGTGCAAGAATACGAACTTTCCATTCTGAAAGAATTGGTCGAAATGTATCCTGAACTTGACGGGATTATACTGGACCGAGTTCGGTATGACGGAATTGAATCGGACTTCTCTGAAGCCTCTTTGGAATTGTTCGAGAAATATTTGAAAGAAGACGTGGCTAATTTTCCGGCTGACATATTTACCTACAGTGAAAATGATTCCTCCCGAATTGAGGGGCCCTTATATAAGAAATGGCTGGAATGGCGGGCAAGCGTTATTCATGATTTCATCTTTGAGGCAAGAGAAGAATTAAAGACGATCAACAACGATCTTCAGTTTGGAGATTACACCGGTTCCTGGTACCCATCCTATTACGAAGTGGGAGTGAACTGGGCCAGTAAAGAATACGACCCTTCCAAAGATTTTGATTGGGCAACCCCAGAATACAAAAACTATGGCTATGCCGAGGCCCTGGATATTTTCCTTACTGGAAATTACTTTTATGAAGTAGAAAAGCAGGAATCAGAAAATATAGATACCACCTCTGTGATAAGAACTGAAGCAGGGCAGACACTTGGGAAGGAAGACTGGTACACAGTAGAGGGATCTGCTGAACTGGTGAATGAGATCGTGAAGGAGAAGACTCCCGTTTACGCAGGACTTTATGTAGAACAGTACAAGGACGATCCGGAGCAGTTTATCAAAGCCTTGAAAATGTGTAGGGAGAAGTCTGACGGAGCGATGATCTTTGATATTGTACACATCATCAACTTTGGCTGGTGGAATGAATTGGAGCAGGGTCTTACCCAATAGGTTATAGTTCTTATATGATCTGTGTTTTTTGACCCATTTCACCCGCGGCTGTACTTAATCAAGAAGGCCAGGCTGGATTTCAGCTAGGCAAATGCCCGCATTCCCACCTGGGCTATAACATAAGGTGAAGGAAACTTCAAATATGCTACTTTCCTGGATTGAACGCTGTGTTTTGGGCCTGTCCTCCCGGCGGGATACCAGCTGGGAATACTGGGGGAATTATTCATAAATAAACATAAATTTTAGAACAACGAATGGCTTTAAGTTACCTTGACATCGGAATCATCTTTCTATACATAGCATTGGTACTTTTCATAGGTTTTTATATCGCACGAAAAGCATCCAAGAACCTGCAATCTTATTTTTTGGGAGGGAATAAGTTGAAATGGTATTATCTTGGACTGAGTAACGCATCGGGTATGTTTGACATCTCCGGTACTATGTGGACCGTGAGTATTCTATTCATTTACGGACTTAAGAGCGCATGGTTGCCTTGGCTTTGGCCGGTATGGAACCAAGTGTTCATCTTCGTTTTCCTTGCTATCTGGATGAGGCGTTCCAATGTGATGACAGGAGCAGAATGGATTACCTTCAGGTTTGGAGATGGGAAAGGCTCGAAGCTTTCGCACATCATCATTGTCGCCTTTGCAGTGATAAGTGTGGTGGGATTTATTGCCTACTTTTTTGAAGGTATAGGAAAGTTCAGTACAGCTATTCTTCCCTGGGACCTAGGATTTACCCTGGGGTCTTTTGAATTATCCTCAGAAAGGGTATATGCTCTTGCTATTATATCAATAACCACTCTTTACACAGTTAAAGGTGGTATGTACAGTGTGGTGGCCACAGAAGTGATGCAGTTCTTCATAATGACTATCTCCTGTTTCGTAGTAGCTTATATCGCCTATACAACAGTGACAGCAGAACAAATCAATGCTGCCATTCCCGTTGGCTGGAAGGACCTTTCGTTTGGATGGAACCTAGATCTTGATTGGAGCAATACGCAGCTCCCTAATGTAAGCGATAAAATTGCAAACGATGGTTTTGGGCTTTTTGGAATCCTGTTTATGATGATGCTCTTCAAAGGGATTTTTGCATCTATAGCGGGTCCTGTTCCCAGTTATGATATGCAGCGCCTTCTTTCTGCAAGGACTCCTTCAGAGGCAGCTAAAATGAGTTTTACCACCATCTGGGTGATGTACATTCCTCGTTATCTAATGGTAGCTGGTTTTGCTGTTCTTGGCCTGGTATATCTTACTCCTGAACTAAGAGCCATGGGAACCGATATAGATTTTGAGAAGGTACTGCCTTTAGCAATTAACAGTTTTATTCCGGCTGGATTTAAAGGTCTTCTTCTGGCAGGATTTCTCGCCGCTTTTATGGGCACATTTTCGGCCTTTGTTAATTCGGCTCCTGCCTATATTGTGAACGATATTTATAAAAAATATATAAACCCCCATGCCACGGATAAAAAATATATTAAGCTCAGTATCTTGTCATCCATTGTATTGGTGGCAGTCGGAGTTATTTTCGGATTTAACGCGGCATCCCTTAATGAACTCACGCTTTGGATTACCTCTGCATTGTTTGGGGGCTATGTAGCGTCGAACATGTTAAAATGGGTATGGTGGCGATTTACGGGCTATGGGTATTTCTACGGAATGCTTTTTGGCCTAATTGCTTCTTCAATCAAGTTGTTTTTGTTTCCTGAAATTGTTGATATCTATATCTTCCCTATTATTTTCATTTTTTCCCTTATTGGATGTATTGTTGGTACCTACAGCAAACCCTTAGAGAATCGTGAGGCGGTCAAGGAGTACTACCGAAGAACAAGGCCTTGGGGATTCTGGGGCCCTATCAAACGCGAGGTTATGGCAGAAAATCCTTCATTTGTAGCGAACAAGGATTTTAAAAGAGATTCCCTAAACATTCTGGTGGGAATTGTGTGGCAGCTTGCACAAGTGGTACTTCCCATTTATTTTATGATCAAGGAAAATTACTATGCCCTTGTATGGGTAGTAGTACTTCTTATTACCACATGGTACCTTAAGAAAAACTGGTGGGATCATTTGAAAAATGCAGATACCGAAATTGAGAAAGAAAAAATTGCAGATCAACCTTTGGATCCTATAGAAGAAGCCGTTTTACATAAAGATTGAAATTAATGAATATGAAATTTATTTTCACGTTTTTGCTGGCATCATCTGCTTTGCTGGCCCAGGAGACAACCCCCTTAGATAGCAGTTATGCCAACGGATATTACGTGGAACGTCTTGCTTTTTTTGAACTATTACCTAACCGGGTGAACGAAATCGTTTTTATGGGAAACAGTATTACTGAGGTGGGAGACTGGCAGGAGATTATCTTACAGCCCAATGTAGTGAACAGGGGCATCAGTGGGGATAATTCTTATGGTGTATTTCATCGTCTGGATGAGGTTTTGGTGTCAAATCCAATGAAGCTATTCATTATGATTGGGGTAAACGATATTAAGAGGGGCACTCCCATATCAAAAATCCTGATGAATTATGAAAGGATTGCAGGAAAGGTGAAGAAGGAGGCTCCAGAGACCCTCTTGTATTTCCAGAGTGTCCTGCCTGTAACAGAACCTATCCTGGCAACCATATATAACCAGATTAATAATGAAAAAATTAGAACGCTTAATGAAGGGATTAAAGCAATAGCTAAGAAATATAACCTAGTTTATATTGACCTGCATAATGAGGTTTTCTTAGACTCGAAGGGACAGTTGAAAAGAGAACTCACCACTGATGGTCTTCATTTGAAACCTGCCAGCTATTTCCTTTGGATTGATTATTTACAAAAGCATTTATACCTATAATATCTCCAAAAGATGAACAAATTTTTATGTACCGGGTTACTCATTATGGTGGGGATCCCGATGGTATTCTCTCAAGAAAAAACTATAGACAGCAGTTATAACAACACCTACTATCAAGGTCGGATGGAAGTTTTCAATTCCCTGCCCAAGACAAAAGATGCCATAGTGTTTGTAGGTAATAGTATTACGGAGAGGGCGCAGTGGAATGAGCTGCTTCCTGGCGAGCTTATTATAAACAGAGGTATAGGTGGCGACAACACGTTCGGGCTACTGGCACGCCTGGAGGACATTTTATCCCAGCGGCCAGGTAAGTTATTTTTGATGATTGGAATCAATGACATAGGTCGCGGATTGCCTTTAGAGGTGATAAAACAAAACTACACCCGCATTGTAAAGCAAATTCAAATTCAGTCTCCTAGAACTCGGGTTTATATTCAGAGTGTTTTACCGCTAAACGATGAAATTCTTTCTGCTCAATACCTGAAGAACAAGAAAATTACTGTATTGGACCTTAATAGGTTTCTAAAAACCCTGGCAAACCAAAATGAGATCATCTATATAGATTTATATAATAAAGTATTTTCGGATGGGAACAACAACCTGAAGCCGGAACTTACCATAGACGGGATTCATTTAAAACCTATCTCTTATGTGTTATGGACCGATTACCTGAAAGAGCAGGGGTATTTATAGTGTGAATTGAGAAATTATTATATGAGAATTACAGGTACATTTATTGATGAAATTTCCCATGATATTCCGCACCAGAATTGGGGACGGAAAGAATGGGACCAGGATTTCCAGCACATGCGTGCTGTTGGAATAGACACGGTAATATTAATAAGAAGTGGTTACAGACGCTTTTTAACCTATTCCTCAAAACATCTTCAATCTCGGTATGGGTGTTATGCTCCTCCAGTGGATCTGGTAGATCTGTTCCTGTCCCTTGCGGACAAGTACGGCATGAAATTTTATTTTGGGTTATATGACAGCGGACATTATTGGGATACGGGAAATCTACAGGAAGAGATCGATTCCAATCGCTTCATCATTGATGAAGCCTGGCAGATGTACGGGCACTACAAAAGCTTTGGTGGCTGGTATTTAAGTATGGAGATTAGCAGAAAAACCAAAAGAGCTACAGAGGCCTTCAGGACACTTGGCCAGCAATGTAAAGACGTCAGTGGAGGTCTTCCTACCTTTATTTCGCCATGGATAGATGGGAAAAAGGCAGTCCTTGCAGCTTCTTCTGAGATAACTAAGGAAGAATCTGTTTCCCTTAAAAAGCATGAAGAGGAGTGGAGTGAAATTTTTGACGGTTTGCAAGGTGCGGTTGATGCTGTCGCCTTTCAGGACGGGCATATAGATTACCACCAGCTGCAGGAATTTTTTGAAGTAAACAAAAGGATGGCAGATAAATTTGGTCTTCAATGCTGGACAAATGCTGAAAGTTTTGATAGGGATATGCCTATAAAATTCCTACCTATAAAATTTGAGAAGCTTCGCTTAAAGCTGGAGGCGGCCAGAGCGGCCGGTTATGACAAGGCCATAACCTTCGAATTTTCACATTTTATGAGTCCCCAGTCAGCATACCCCCAGGCGGGGCATTTGTATAACCGGTACAGAGAATACCTGGAAACATTTTAGTTATGAAAAAGCATTTGGAATTATATAAAAATGAATTATTAGAACAGGTTGTGCCATTTTGGATGCAACACTCCAAAGATAAGGAGAAGGGTGGCTATTTTAGCTGTCTCAACCGGTATGGAGAAGTCTATGATCAAGACAAGTTTATATGGCTACAGGGTAGAGAAGTATGGGTTTTTTCCATGCTGGCCGATAAAGTTGAACCGAGGCAGGAATGGATTGAAATGGCAGTGCATGGAGCAGAATTTCTTCAGAAATATGGCAGGAATAGCGAAGGCAGCTGGTATTTTTCCTTAAACAGGGAGGGACAGCCATTGGTGCAACCCTATAACATATTTTCAGATTGTTTTGCCGCTATGGGTTTCGGGGCACTTTATAAAGTAAAGCCAAAAGGGGAGTATGCCGAAATAGCAAGGAATACTTTTAAAAATATTCTAGCAAGAAGGGGGAACACCAAGGGGATTTACAATAAGACACACCCGGGTACAAGAGAATTAAAGAATTTTGCCCTGCCCATGATTTTGTGTAATCTATCCCTGGAACTGGAACACCTTTTGGAAAAGAAGATTGTTGACGATTTAATAGAAGAAGTGATCCACGAGGTAATGGAGGTGTTTTATGATGCGGATCGGGGATTGATCCTGGAAAACGTATATAATGACGGAAGTTTCTGTGATTCTTTTGAAGGAAGATTACTGAATCCCGGTCACGCCATAGAGGCCATGTGGTTTATCATGGATCTTGGGGTGCGACGTAAGGATCAGGGTTTGATAGAAAAGGCGACTGATATAGCACTTACAACCTTAAAACACGGATGGGATAACGAACATGGTGGAATATTTTATTTTATGGATGTAAAAGGACATCCGCCCCAGCAATTGGAGTGGGATCAGAAACTATGGTGGGTACATCTGGAAACCCTGGTATGCCTCGCCAAGGCATATCAACTTACAGGAAGAAAAGAGGCAAAAGAGTGGTTTGAGAAGGTGCACGAGTATACCTGGAAACATTTTCGCGATGAGCAATATCCGGAATGGTTTGGATATCTTAACCGACAGGGGGAGGTACTACTTTCTTTAAAAGGGGGAAAATGGAAAGGGTGTTTTCATGTTCCCCGTGCCTTATTTCAGGTTTGGGATGCTTTGGGTAAGATGAATAAGAATAAAATAGCCATCCTGGATGTATAATCATATTTTGGATACAATATTAAATTAATGAAGATGAAAATTGTTAAAATCAGGTTAGTACTTATTTTTGGAGTCATAGGCATATTGATCAACAGCATGCCGGTAAACGCTCAGGATATTATTGCCCATCGGGGGGCCTCCTATCTTGCGCCTGAGAACACCATTGCTTCGGTTAATCGGGGGTTTGAACTTGCCGGGGCCGTCGAAATTGATATTCACCTCACAAAGGACAATAAAATTGTTGTCATTCACGATCACACTACTACACGCACTGCACCCGGATCTAATTTTACTATTAATAATACCATTTCCGATTCCTTACGAACTTTGGATGTTGGCAGTTGGAAAAATCCAACATATAAGGGAGAGCAAATTCCTTTTCTGGAGGAAGTATTTAAAGTTGTTCCCAATGATAAAACCCTCGTTATTGAGGTGAAGGGGGATACTTCCATTCTTCCCTATTTGAAGGATGCCGTCGAAAAAAGTGATAAGAAAGATCAATTCATGCTTATTAGTTTCAACAAGGATGCAGTGATACAGTGGAAGGAAATAATGCCGCAGATGCCAGTGCTTTGGCTCCTGCACAGCTTTGACCAGTATCCTTTGAGAGAAGCCATTAGAATAGCAAAGGAGAACAATCTGGACG
Organism: Gillisia sp.; assembly: GCA_035461025.1. GTDB lineage: Bacteria > Bacteroidota > Bacteroidia > Flavobacteriales > Flavobacteriaceae > Gillisia. The sequence continues at coordinate 21,610 of DATHWA010000105.1, forward strand.
GACTCAATGTTTTTCACCAACTTGTAACTCCGCAGTTTATGCAGACCATGAAAGGAGCGAAACTCAAAGTATATGCGTATACTGTCAATAAAAAGGAGATTGCCCTTAAGTTACAGGCGCTAAAAGTAGATGGTATTACCACAGATCGACCACAGTACTTGCAGAAAACTCTACAGTAGGCTCTACCGGAATAATGATAATTTTATTCAAGTTTAAAGTGGGTTAACTATAGATTTTCAAGATGTTGTTAAATGAAAAGTTTATAATTCCTGTACTCTATCATCGTATTGAAACTGGCCGTTATGGGAGAATAATTTATTCCTGAAAGATGGAGTGCAAATTAAAAAGGGCTTACGCAATTAAGCTGATAAGAAAAAGGACACTATAACAGCTTTTGTTGAAAGGATTATAATTTATAGCTCTACGTGTTTGGAACCCCTTATTATTAAGAAAATTCTCTGCTCCTTTATAAAACAATTATCACAATTAGTTTATTTAGAAATCTGCCTAACAAGTTGGCTGAATAAACGGAACTTCGCAGGAACGTAGTAGTGCGTCAGGTCGTTTGGCAGAGAACAGTTTGCTGATGGGTAAGTAAGATTGAAATTCACTGTGTGTAAATTCCTAACCAATCCCTCGTATTCCTGCACCTATTTTTTTAAATTTACACTCTGGTTAATGTCGGGGAACCGAGGTCCCTTTTAATTGGCCCGCATTATAACTTAATAAAAAAGGGACAAAATTTATAGTTCCATTTATTTTCGACAGGCGAAAATATATAGTACCCAAAATTTTATCCCTATGCCTGATGAGGGTGATTGAGGTATGTTTTATTTCAAATCAACAGGTATAAATATTAAGGGAGTTGGCAGGCAGGACGCTCCGGGAGGAGAGTACGTTAGATGAACTGATTGAATTTCCTCATCACCGTTAGGTTCAAAGACCTGCACTAAAATAGCCTCCGGTGCTTTTCTGGTAATTAATTCCTCTTTAGGTAACTGTTGGATGCCCTTGGCAAACTTCCCATCACTAACAATCATGGTGGCAGCCATTCCTCCGCACCATTGGTTGTTCCCTGACCGAGAGTTCCATGTTACCAAAGCCAGGCCTTTGCCATCTGTACTTTTCCATTTGAGCTCTATTTCATATATCACTCCGTAATTTCCTGCCAGGGCTGCTTGCTGTCCTGTACTGCTCTCCTTTCCTAATACCCATGGATCTGTATCTCCATCGGCAAGTATGAGTTGAGATGGACCATTTTTGGTATCAATTAATTTTTCATTTTCTATTTTGTAATTGCTTACTCCAAAAATTCCTCTTCCTGCACCGCTATGGCTTTTAGGAGGTAATACATTTTTTATTTGTG
>DATHWA010000106.1:0-2646 GCA_035461025.1 Gillisia sp.
CTCTCCAATGGCTTTAGAATAGAACGTAAAAAAAGTTACCATCGTACCACCTATGCGGGTAAGAAATGGTATCCTAACTTGATAAGTGGCACGTTAGTAAGAAAAGAAAATAAGCTATTGGTAAGTGATATAACCTATATACCGGTGTTTATAGGGGGTCACTATTATCTTACATTGGTACTAGATGTTTATAGTCGCATGATTACAGGATGGAGCTTATCAGCAAACATGACAACAGAGGATACTGTAGCTCCGGCTTTTTTAATGGCTGTAGAAGGTTTAACTAAAGAAGAGCGTAAAGGACTTATATTTCATTCAGACAGGGGCAGCCAGTATGGCTCAGACCATATGGAAGATCTCCATAAGCAATACCTAACCACTCCCAGTATGGGAGGAAAAGCCTGGGAAAATGCTCATGCAGAATCTATTAATGGTATCCTCAAGAACGAGTATATCAACTTTGAACATATGGATATATCCTTAAAGGAAGCCAACAAATTAATAGAAGAGATTGTTTATTTATACAATTATGAGCGTCCACATGGTTCACTAAAAAATAGAAAACCACAAGAATTTTTAAACTTTGTTCAGCAGTTAACTGCTGAACAAAAACCAGTATTTAAGATTAATTATTAACTTGAAAAAAGGCAACCTTATTCAGGCAAGGTCAAACCGCAAACCGCAAACCGCAAACCGAAAACCCTAATACATAATCGTCTTACTATACCTCAACTCCACCTTAGCAAGTATCTCCGCAATCCTCACCCCCGCATCCCCATTTCCATAAAGTATGGAAGACTCATATTTCTCCTGATCAATAGCATTTGTAATAGCTTCTTCTATAGCTGATTGATCGTAGTTCACATCTGTCACATTCCCTGCACGGCTTCTTCTGTGTTGCCTGTTCCCTATGTTGACCACCGGAACTCCTAAGTAAGCGCATTCACGTAGGCCGGCACTGGAATTTCCTATGAGGGCTTTGGAGCTGTGAAGCAATTTCAGGAAATCTGTGGGTTCCATGTTTTTGAAGAAGTGGATGTTTCTTGGTTGTTCCAGTTCGCGGAAGGATCTTATTCCGTTGGAAGTTCCATCAGATCCTGCATCTACATTGGGCCAGAACCAGAAAGCGGGATAGTTTAAAGCCTTTACAGCTTTCAGAGTTTCAAGAATATGCTTTTTTGATTCTTTATATTCTGTTGTTACGGGGTGCTGCATTACAACTATGTAGCCATTCTTCCAGTCCAGTTCAGCGCCAACGCCCCCATACTTTTCAAGGGGGTCAAAATCCATATATGGGTAGTCTGAAATTTCTTTTGCAAGATCAATAGAGGGGCAACCGGTGTTGATGACCTGATCGGGATCCTCACCCAGTTTTATCACCCGCTCCCGGGCATCATCGCTGCACACCAGGTGCAAATCGGCGAGTTTGGTGTTGGCGTGGCGTACTTTTTCATCAATGCTCCCCGTCACTTCGCCGCCCTGAATATGAACCAGCGGAATATTTTGATAAGCCGCTGCAATGGAAGTGGCGATGGTCTCAAACCTGTCGGCAATAGTGATCACCGCATCGGGTTTCAGATTGTAGAACACATTGGTAAGTTCCATCACCCCAAGACCAGTTGTTTTTGCCATCGTAGTGGGATTCTCTCCCTCCAGCACCATAAAAACCTTGGCTGCGATTGGAAATCCGTCCTTCTCAATAAAATCCACTGCGTTCCCATATCGGTCCAGTAAGGCAGAACCCGCAATAACGAGCTGCAGTTCCAGGTCAGGATGATTTTGAATGGCTGTTAAGGCAGATTTGATCCTGCTGTAAGAGGGGCGTGCAGTTACGACAACGCAGATTTTACGTTTATTCATTCGTTTACGGTTTGCTGTTTTCCGTTCGGAGTTAAAGGTAGTGGATTAAGAAATAAAAGAAAAACTTCGGATTTTTTCGGTTTTTGGGCTAGTTGTTTTAAGTTGTTTTCCCAGTTCAAAGCGACAACTAATATTACTAACCAGAGGATTTCACTCTCTGAACGGATAATCGAGCTCTAGATCCTTTCAATTCCCTTTTTTGGATTTCTTTTGGTATGTAGGACGGCATGAATAATAATCGTGTCCTGTTCTAATGTGTAGTAGAGGCCATAGGGAAAAATGCTGGTAAAAAAAACTCTTATTTGATTGTATCTCCTTTGATACTGTTCCGGGTTTTTTTCTAGCATATTTAATGCTTCCTCAATTTTCTCAATAAATTGGCTGGTTAGATGTGGAGCGTTTGTGAAATACCATTCTGCAGCCTCAGTAATGTCCTGTTCTGCCAATGTTTTAAGGACAATTTTATACACCATATCTGTCCTTGAGAAGGCTTTTGACTTCCTCCCAACTTTTTCCATCTTCCGGATTTTCGCGATGGTATTTTAGACGCTCGTCCAGAATTTTTTGATGAGATTCCGGAATCTCATTTTCTTCGGTATCTATAATGGCGTTTATTATCCTTAGGATGCGGTCATCTGCATGCTCAATATAATTCCTGATCCGATCTTTGATTTCTTTTGTTTCCATTAGGATGTGGTTACAATCAAAAATACGAAAATTGTTTAGGAGATTTAAAATTTTTTCTTTTTTAAGAAGTGACGGTCTAATTTTGAGAGCGGGAGCGAC
>DATHWA010000107.1:0-3031 GCA_035461025.1 Gillisia sp.
GGTAGGAGCGATATTTCACAAATAAATTTTAGGACCAATGGAGTGCAACTAAATTTCTTTGGTGGTCATAAAATTATTGGGGATTACCTTAGCATAGAAGCGGGTCCTGTGGTACAGCTCAATAGTAAATTAAGGCCGGAGGAGGGATATGAAAATGCTATTGTAGAAGGATATCAATTAAAAGCAGAGCATCTTGAAGATATCTCTAAAATCAACTTCGCCATTGCGGGACAGGTTTCTGCAGGACTACGCCGATTAAAGGTTTGGGCTCAATACCAGTATGGATTGTCAAATATGTTCAGGAATCTTGAACCTGAAGAAATTGGAGAAAACGGCTCCCGCGTAACAGACCTGCAGGGTGCAGTACGACTAGCTACCGCGGGAATCGTATTTTATTTTTAAGCCAAAGTTTTTTGGGCGTATTCCAGCCTTTGGACAGTTTCAAACTGGCCTATTAAAGCCGCTATTTCAAAAACATCCGGACCCTGCATTTCTCCCACTAACGATAGGCGCAGAGGTTGCATTACTTTTCCGAAACCAATGTTATTGGAAGTGATCCATTCCTTGATCTCCTGTTGCAGGTTCTCTGCTGTGTACGGTTCGGTTTCAGACACTTTTTTTATAAGTTCGTCAATAATTGCAGAAGTATCCTCTTTCCATACTTTCCTTGCAGTTTTCTCCTCGAAAGTCTTAGGCGCCTGGAAAAAGTAGCTGCCAAGATCCCAAAGATCATCAACAAAAACCGCTCGCTCTTTAAGCAGGCTTACGATCTTTGTAGTGTAATCAATATCTGTTCTCACCCCTTTTTCTGTAAGGATCGTCATGAAATGTGCAGCTAGAGCATCATCGTGTTGCAACTGAAAATAATGTTGCTGGAACCATTTTGTTTTTTCGGGATCAAACTTGGCACCAGATTTATGTACCCTGTTAAGTTCAAAAGCCTCTACCAGCTCTTCCAGAGTAAAGAATTCTTGTTCAGTTCCCGGATTCCATCCTAAAAAGCTCAACATGTTAATAACAGCTTCCGGCAGGTAGTTTTCTTCCCTGTAACCTGATGAGATCTCACCCGTTTTCGGGTCTTTCCATTCAAGAGGGAAAACCGGAAAGCCCATTTTATCTCCATCCCTTTTACTCAGTTTTCCTTTACCCTGGGGTTTTAAAATAAGCGGCAAATGGGCAAAATTTGGAATATTCCATTTGAACGCTTTGTATAGCAATACGTGCAGGGCAAGGGATGGTAACCATTCTTCGCCACGAATCACGTGGGTAATTTCCATCAAATGGTCATCTACTATGTTAGCCAGGTGATAGGTGGGCATCCCGTCACTTTTAAAAAGCACTTTATCATCCAGGATATTGGTGTCAATCTCCATGTCCCCTCTTATCTCATCCTGTAAATGCAAGGTTTCTCCTTCTGGGGATTTAAACCTTATCACATAAGGCTCATTGGCCTGCAGCTTTTTATCTGTTTCCTCCTGCGGCATAGACAGAGAGTTATCCAGCTTCAAACGGTTATGCCAGTTATAAATAAAGGTTTTTCCACTTTCCTCATGATCTTTGCGATGTTTATCTAATGCCTCTGCAGTGTCAAAAGCATAATAGGCGTTGCCAGATGCAATTAGTTGTTCTGCATATTCCTTATATAAATGAGCTCGCTCGCTTTGGCGGTAGGGGCCATATTCTCCTTCCTTCCCGGGTCCCTCATCAAATGGGATCCCACACCAGTTAAGGGATTCGATAATATAATCTTCAGCTCCTTCAACAAACCGGTTCTGGTCTGTATCCTCAATACGCAAAATAAAGTCTCCATTGTGCTTTTTTGCAAACAGGTAATTGTATAATGCGGTTCTCACTCCGCCTATATGTAAAGGCCCTGTTGGGCTGGGTGCAAACCTTACTCGTACTTTAGCTGCCATAGAAATTTTATTTTATGGCAAAGGTAATGGATAATTACAGGAAATGCCACTTTCTAAGTATGGCTTGTCTCACTAGGATTCAGGTATTTCATTTTTAATATCTTAGGCACTTGTAAGGCTCAAGGAATAAAAAGAAATTTTGTAGATTTAGAACAAGACACGAAGGGGGGAACAGAATGGAGGATTTCGATTATATAAAAAGACAGCTGGCAGCTTTTACCAGGAAGTATTATCTCAATGAATTACTTAAGGGTACTATTCTGTTTTTTTCCATCTGGCTGCTTTATTTTCTCCTTGTACTATTCATAGAATACTTTTTCTGGCTATCATCACCCGGCAGGAGCATCCTGTTCTGGGTATTTATTGTCGTTTCTGCAGCCCTTCTGTTCAAATTTATACTTATTCCCCTTGGTAAACTTTTTAAGCTTTCCCGCGGAATAAATGAATTGGAAGCTTCAAGAATTATTGGGAAACATTTTCCTGAAGTGAATGATAAGCTTCTTAACGTATTACAGTTAAGAAATTCCGGGGTAGAATCTGATCTTTTACTTGCCGGAATTGCACAAAAATCCAGGGAGCTGAAACCGGTTCCTTTTAAAATGGCTGTGAATTACAGGAGCAGTTACAGGTATTTTAAGTATGCAGCTTTTCCTTTGCTAATTATACTTGCAGTTATTATCACTGGAAATCAATCAATTTTTTCTGAAAGTTATACCAGGGTAGTTCATTATAAAACTACCTTTGATCCACCTGCACCATTTTCTTTTCAGCTTGAAAATCCCACACTCCGGGTAGAGGAAGGCAATAGTTTTTCATTGAATGTTTCCACCCGGGGCAGTATTGTACCCGAAACCGTTGCGATTCATTTTAATAATGAAACTTACTACCTCAGGACCACAAATACAGGACTGTATGAATTTGTTTTTCAGGGTGTTAATAACGATTTAGATTTTTATTTAAGCGCAAATGGAGTAAGAAGTCAGGTTTACACCCTTGAGGTGATTGAAGTACCTCGGTTGCTGGACTTTCGGTTAAAGCTTGATTATCCTTCTTACCTGGTAAAATCTTCTGAAGTTAAGAAGGGTACCGGAAATGTCACTGTACCTGAAGGAACG
>DATHWA010000108.1:0-2936 GCA_035461025.1 Gillisia sp.
TGTTGTTCGCGATCACGCCTTCAGTTTCATCATAGTTATCTCCACCTGTATTCAGGTTTCTTGCAAAACGAGGGAAGTTACTGCTGGAGATCTCTATACGAATGCTGTGTCCTTTTTTAAAGTAATTGCTGGTGGACATAGGTGTAAGCTTCAGTTCATATACTTCTCCTTCTTCCATGAAGACTTCCTTGTCATAACCTTCCCTGTATCTCACACGCTGAATGGTTTCGTCAAGATTAAATGCTTTTCCATCCGGATGCACATCTACCAGTTTCACGGTGAAATCTGTATCCCTGGCATCTGAAGACACAAAAAGAGTGGCTTCTATAAAACCTGAAACTTCCACCCCTTCCTTTAACGGTTCTGTGGTATATACAAGGATATCCTCTCTTTTTTCCTGTTCCTGCTGGTCATAAGCCCCGCCCTGAACTGCGTTTCCTGTGCAACAAACATTTCCTCCCAAAGAGGGTACAGGATCCATAGGATCGTAGGTAAAGCTATCTGCTTGTGAACGGTTCCCCGGTTTTTTAGTGGATAACTTTCCGTTGCTTACAGCATTGGCATTGCCGTCACTATTGAGATAATAGGTGGTCATTTTTGCCTTTGCCGGGGGCCATGTTTCAGCAGCTTGCCATTTGTTGCTGCCCATGGTGTAGTACTGCACTCTAGGGGTTTTTTCTTTAAAATCATTCTTTTCATCCTTCAGCCAGAGATCAAACCAGGAATAGATCTGTTCCTCATAGTTTAGCCTCGCATCTCCTACGCTTAGCTCTCCAACCACAGTATTTTCCGTAGCCCTGGTATATCCGCAATGCAGCGTGGGAGCGATTACGAGATACTGATCATCCCTGTTTTCACTGGTTTCTCTAAGATGGTTGAATAAAGCAATATTGGGACTTACGGAAACATCATACCAGGATACAAACCAGAATCCGGGAACATTGAGATCCATAGTGTCGTGATATAATCCGCCTTCAAACCAGGCCGGATCATTCGGCTTGCGGCGAACCATTTTATCGAATATCTCTTTTTTTCCGTCGATATTCTTTAAGATATCCTGTATTGGAAGATGTTTTAAAGCTTCGGCCATATCAACCGGCGGATTTTTTGGAGCCAGGTCATAAAATTTTGAGATCCTTATCAGGTCTTCCTGTGTAGCTCCTTCAGGAATGCGCGGTTTGAATTTATCATGTTCCACTCCATATAACCAGGAAAAGAATAACAGCTGCTCCACTCCTCCCCTGTACCAGTTTCCCTGCTCCTGAAATTCCCCCACCGTTCCAATTCCGGCACCATAGGCCTGGGGCACCATTGCGGCATGTGAAGGATGGTCCAGGGCACCAACTGCCATTTGCCATTCAGCTGTGGAGGAACATCCTATAGTTCCTATTTTTCCGTTAGCCCAGGGCTGATCTTTCATCCAGCTGAAGGCATCATAGCCATCTGTCAAAGGAACTCCCAGGATATCCCATTCTCCTTCAGAATAAAACCGCCCTCTTTCATTTTGAACCACATAAGCATACCCCCTTTTTACAGCCTCAAGTGCCTGGGCAGCGGTTCGCGTTCTTTTTTCTCCATCCTGCCAGGTGGAGAAATTATAAGGAGTACGGGAAAAGATGATGGGCACTTTGCCTTCTGATTTAGGCCGATAAATATCTGTAGCCAAACGGATCCCGTCGCGCATGGGCATCATTACTTTTTCTTCGACAATTGCAATTTCTTCAAGTTGCGCAAAAACATCGTTTTGTGCTTTTAACGATGGGACATAAAGAAAGAATACAGTGAAGGTGAAAATGGATAAGAGGGAGCTTTTGATCATAGTTTTAATACTTTGTTGGAAATTTTAAATATAGGTAAAAATGGACGTCTATTTTGGGAATCAAGAGACAAGACTTTTTATGAAGAGTCTGGAGTCTAGAATCTAGAGTCTGGACTAATTGCTGCAAACTTCAGAATTCCCTTATAATTCTGTAGATATGGTTTTTCGAACTAGGGCCTTCAGCAGCAGATAATATACAGTATACATTTTACATTATTCAATACCTTATACAAGCAAGATGTAGTGAGGAGAAGTTTAAGTAAGGACTTTCTGCAGCGGGGAGCTTATACAGCTCTTATATATCTCTTAAAAAATTGGGCTATCCTAACATGATTGCATTGTATATAATACTTTCGCCAGTAATTGAGCTTATTAAATTGTTACGATGAAAAATGACCTGTCAAAGATGATGTGCCTGGATTTGTATCTTTCATCCCTGTCCCATACCGAATACCAAAAGATAAAACAACATTTAAAAGCCACTGGCAATTCTCAAATGCCCCTTATGAGCTGGGATATTTCAGGACAGGCCTACCAAAGAAGAATTCAGGTACTCCAAAAGAAGAATGACCTGAGCAAATTGTTAGACCTTGCCGGAAAATATAACTGGAACAACAGCATTACAGAAATATTGGCGAACCGGGATTATGAAGCCCTGGTGTTGACAGATGTCTCTCAAAAGATCGTCTGGGTCAACAAAGGTTTTTCTGAAATGACAGGGTACTCGGCTAAATTTGCGTTGAACCGCTCCCCTTCTTTCCTGTCCGGCCCTGAAACTTCTACTATTGCCAGAAAAAGGATTGCAGAAAAACTTAACGAGGGTATGCCTTTTAAAGAGGTCATCGTAAACTACAGAAAGAACAAGGACAAATACAACTGTGAACTCAATATTTTTCCATTGTATGGAAACGAGGTAACACATTATCTGGCGCTGGAAAGACAGGTGGGGTAGCCCCCCTGGTCCCCGAAGGGGGAGAAAAGAAGATTCTAGAAACTGGAGTCTGGAGTCTGGAGTCTGGAGTCTGGAGTCTGGACAAAAATAAAGATTCTGTTTACAGTACACTGTGGGTTTGAATTAGAAAAAAAGAAACGCCAGGCCAACAAGGGAAAAGTTCTC
>DATHWA010000109.1:0-2219 GCA_035461025.1 Gillisia sp.
CATCGAGGGCAGAGGTAGGTTCGTCAAGAATGAGCACTTCCGCATCTTTCATATAAGCCCGGGCGATCGCGATTTTTTGCCACTGCCCCCCGGAAAGATCCTTCCCTTGTTTAAATCTTTTCCCCAGTTGTTGATCATACCCCCGGGGAACAGCGTTGATCACCTCATTGGCAAGACTTTTCTCAGATGCCCTGTCTATGCGCTCCTGGTTATTTATTTCCCCAATCTCCCCCATAGCAATGTTTTCACGAATTGTAAGTTCAAATTTGACGAAGTCCTGAAAGATCACCCCAAAATATTGCTGATAGGCGGTTTGATCATATTCCTTCACCGGAATACCATCCAAAAGGATCTCCCCTTCTGTTGGCTCATAAAACCTGAGCAGCAGCTTGATCAATGTAGTCTTTCCTGCGCCGTTCTCCCCTACAAAGGCCAGTTTTTCCCCGGCTTTAAGGTCAAAATTAATATGGCGTACAACCCAGATATCAGATTTTGGATATTTAAACCCAACATCTTTAAATTCAAAACCTTTATTGATCTTTTCCGGAAGTGGTAGTTTCCCTTCAGCTTCCTCCTTATCTGTATATTTAAGATCCAGAAACTCAAAATAATCCTGAAGGTAAAGAGCGCTTTCCGTGATCTGGGTAAAGCGGGTGAAAAAACCCTGTAGCTTTGACCTTAGCCTGTTAAAAGAGCCTGAAAGGAAGGTGAGGTCTCCCAGGCTAAAGATTCCTGCCACTGTTCTAAAAATTATAAATACATAGGCCCCATAATAAGCCGCGGTACCAATCACATTAAAAAAGGAACCCCAGGCCGCCCGCTGTTTCGCCAATTTCTTGCTTTGTATATAATATTTATCTGAAAGGTTTTTAAACCTCAGGGCCAAATAATCAGAAAGACCAAAAAGCTTTACTTCCTTTGCCGTCACATCACTGGCACCCGCATAACGCAGATAATCCAACTCCCGTCGCTCCTGTGTCCAGCTCCTCGCCAGGGAATAACTGGTACCGCTAAATTTTATTTCATTGATGATAGTGGGCACAATGGAAACCACCAGCAGGATGATAAGCCAGGGCTCAAAGGCTACCACCCCTGCAAGCAGTGACAGGATTACGATAATATCTTCCCCCTGGGTAAGAATATTGGACATAAGGCCCACTCTTCCGGTAGTTTGTTGCCTTGCCCGTTCCAGCTTATCATAAAACTCTGAATCCTCCAGCTGGTCCAGATTTATTTCAGAAGTTTTCCTAATGATCTTTACAGAGGTATTTATGGAATATTGATCTCCCAGGAGGGCATCACTAAGACTTATCCCTCGGCTAAGAAGATCTGAAAGTATAGCCAGACCAAACTCTGCTGCCACCAGGATCCACAGCCTGTCCAGATCTCCGCCACCTTCAGCTATTTGCAGCACTACTTCATCAATGATCAACTTCCCCACCCAAAGCATAAGCACCGGCAGGATTGCATTCACCGTACGGCAAAGGAGATTAGTATAGAAAAGCAGCGGATTTACTTTTCTAATTTCCTTAAAAAACCTGGGAACGAATTTTAGGGAAGCAAAGCTTTCCCGAAAGTTAATCTTATTGGGTTCCAATGTGGTTTTAGGTCTTGGCAAAAGTGATTTTTAGAGGGAAAGATAGTATTCTAAAAATAATCCAAGATTAATTTTTTACTAAAACAAATCGATTATTAAAAACTTAGGCAAAATTTTGCGAGTAGTTGATTACATTCAGAACCTAATTATCCATTAGAAACAGATGATCTAACCGATGTTTTTAAAAAATATTAAAGCTATATAGAAGAAGGTTTTTAATCACATCTTTGTTCGCACTCAGCTTTTATGCCGGCTTCATAGCCTTTTTTTATTTCGTCCCGGTTCACAAAAGCGAAGATTACAAATAGAACAACAATACCTCCAAGGAAGGATAGAACTTTACGATCTCTTTGTTTACTCATTAGAAAAGTGAATTATAGTTGGTTATTAGTTCTCTAATATATAAACTTTTCATTAAAAAGCAGTTTAGGTCCTGGCAAGCGTCTTTTTCTTTGCAATTTAAAGGAGGAAAAATTAAATACTCCCACGTTCATTTAATTTCCAGTACATCAATTGATCCCTCCTCATCTTCCTTTTTTTCTACCCGCTCCACAACATATTTTGGGGTTTTATCCCGGGTATAAAAAATTAAAGGTACGGGCAGGATAGACGCCAGGATTAT
>DATHWA010000110.1:0-10383 GCA_035461025.1 Gillisia sp.
CTCTCTGGAGATCATACCCACCGGTTATATCCTAATTGACGGGGGTAAAAAATGTGCAGTTCATAGAGTTAGCAAGACCCAGCCACTTGCGCAAAGCGAGGTTGAAATCATTGTAGATACGGCTCTGGCTGGTGAATATTCCGGGAAGAAACTCATTTACCTGGAGGCGGGGAGCGGAGCAAACAATCCTGTTTCCTCTCGAATAATCACTGCTGTGAAGGAGGCTCTAACCATACCCTTAATTGTTGGAGGAGGAATTAGAAGCCGGGAACAGCTGGAGGCAGCTTATACTGCGGGGGCAGATATGGTGGTTATAGGTACAGCTTTTGAAAATGGCGATTACTTCCTGTAAAAACATGGGCCACTGTAAAATTGTATCTTTAAGGTCTCATTAAAATTCTGAACAATGAAAATTTCAGTAGAACTTACCCTTACGCCGCTACAGGATAACTATGAGCCGGCAATCATTGATTTTATTAAAAAACTCAGGGCATCTGGTCTCACGGTCAAGGAAAATGCGCTTAGTACACAGGTTTATGGTGATTATGAGGAGGTGATGCAGTTGTTACATACAGAAATAAAGAGTGCATTTGAAGCGATAGACAAGGGTTTAATATATATGAAGATCGTAAAATCTGACAGAAGCGAGTATGCAGCCCATTTTTGATATTCTCTTTGAGCAATATTACGATTACCCCGTACTATTTATAATTCTTGAATTGATTGCGGTGATCTTTGGTTTCCTTTCAGTTTGGTTTTCTAAACAGGAGAATATTCTTGTATATCCCACCGGAATTATAAGTACAGCAATTTTTGTCTACCTGTTATGGCAATGGGGACTCCTTGGAGATATGATGATAAATGCTTACTACTTTAGTATGAGTATTTATGGGTGGTATGTCTGGACCAGGAAGGTAGACGCGGTACATTTTACCCCAATAACCTTTATGTCCAAAAAGGAGCACTTAATTTCCGCGGGTATCTTTGTGGCCACTCTCATCTTTGTATATGCTGTCTATGAGTATTTTGGTAAATGGACAGACTGGACTGCGTATGTCGATACTTTTACCACCGGAATCTTCTTCGTAGGAATGTGGCTCATGGCACTTAAAAAAGTAGAGAACTGGATTTATTGGATCATTGGGGATATAATATCTGTACCGCTCTATTTTTACAAAGGACTCACATTTACTAGTTTTCAATATCTTTTATTCACAATAATCGCGTTTTATGGATACAGAGCATGGAAGAAAAGTTATTACAACAACCCGTTAACTGCCTGAAAGCAGTTCTTTATGGCCCGGAATCTACCGGAAAGACCACTCTTGCAGTAAGATTAGCCGCGCATTTCAATACCTTATGGGTAGAGGAGTATATGAGGGAATACCTTCAGGAGAAATGGGATAAATATAAAAGGACCTGCCTGCCGGGGGATCTAATTTTAATTGCTGAAGGCCAGATGCAAAGGGAGAATGAAAAGGCAAAAGAAGCTAACAAGATCCTGTTTTGCGATACAGATCTACTGGAGCTTACGGTATATTCTGAAGCTTATTACAGCGGATATTGCAATCCTGTGCTTCTTAAACATGCGTTAAAGAATTGGTACGATATCTACTTTTTAACTAATATTGATACACCCTGGGTTCCTGATGATTTAAGGGACAAACCTCACGACAGGGAAGGAATGTTTAAAAGGTTTAAAAGCACCCTACAGCTTTATAAAAGACCATATATTACCCTTTCGGGGAGTGAAGACGAACGTTTTGAAACGGCTGTTTCAGCAATTAATGAACTTTTAAAGGCATAACATTGAAACTTACAAGAGAAGATATTGGAAGTATAGAAAAAAACGGTTTAAACCCAGAGAAAATTAAAGGGCAATTAAAGATCTTTGAAAGAGGCAATATACCTGTAAATATCGAGGCTGCCGCCACTGTAGGTAATGGAATTACCCGGTATAAAAATGGTCAAAAGGAAGAACTTATCCGGTTATATAATGAACAGATGAAAGATCTTGATATCTTAAAATTTGTACCTGCCTCAGGGGCAGCTACCAGGATGTTCAAAGCTTTGCATCTCTTTCTTGAAGAATTTGAACCAGGAAAGGATGATCTTCAAACTTATATTTCCCGGAGTGAAGATAGCAGCCTGGAAAGTTTTTTCCGTGGAATTGAAAACCTGCCTTTTTTTAAAGAAGCCCTCGAAAAATCCAAAGAGATTAATCCTGAATTTGATGGTTTAAATGAGGATGAAAAAAAATACCATCTTATAAAAACGATGATGTCCACACCCGGACTTGATTTAAGCGATTTACCTAAAGGGTTGGTGCCATTTCATAATTATGGTGAATATACCGCAACTGCTTTTGAAGAACATCTTTATGAGGCAGCGGAATATACTGCTGTAAATGGTGTAGCCAAATTGCATTTTACTGTAGCACCCGGGGATAAGGAAAAATTTGATGAGGAATGTGAAAGAATAAGGAGTAGGGTTGAGGAGAAAACCGGAAACAGATTTATTATAAGTTATTCATTTCAGGATCCCGAAACAGATACAATTGCAGTAGATGAAAACAATGAGCCGTTTCGCACCCAGGAGGGGGATCTTTTCTTTAGGCCCGGAGGACATGGGGCGCTTATAAAAAACCTGAACGAACAAAAAGCCGATATGGTTTTTATTAAAAATATAGACAATGTAGTAGTTTCCTCGATGGTAAAAGAAGTGGCAGATTATAAGAAATTGCTAGCCGGTAAAATGTTGGAGCTACAGGAGAAAAGTTTCGGCTATTTAAGACGACTCGAAGAGGGGAATACAACTTCGCAGGAGTTGGTTGAAATAACCGCTTTTATAAATGAAGAACTTTTTGCCTCCTTTGCTGAAGGTTTCGAGACACTTTCAGAAGAAGAAAGGATTAATGGATTAATAGACATGCTTAACCGGCCGCTAAGAGTTTGTGGGATGGTTAAAAATGAAGGAGAGCCAGGCGGCGGGCCTTTCCTTGTAAATATGCCAAATGGCACTAAATCCCTGCAAATCATTGAGGGCGCGCAAATAGATAAAGATAATCCGGAACAGCAGGAGATAGCTATGAATGCCACTCATTTTAATCCTGTAGACATTGTTTGCGGTTTTAAAAATTACCAGGGTGAGGTTTTTGATCTTGAGCAATTTGTAGATCCGGAAACCAGTTTTATAGCCAATAAAACAAAAGATGGGAAACCTTTAAAGGCACTTGAGCTTCCAGGTTTATGGAATGGTGGTATGGCGAAATGGAATACGGTTTTCATAGAGGTGCCGGTAGAGACCTTTAACCCGGTAAAAACAGTGGCAGATCTTCTCAAGCCATCTCACCAGGTGATTTAATGGCAAATTTTAATGTGTTATTGGAGGAGGTGGTGTGGAAGGCAGTTAAAAGCTCCGGACCCGGTGGACAGCATGTGAATAAAACTGCTTCCAAAGTTATCCTGCAATATGATGTTCCAAATTCTTCTGGTCTTACAGAAGAGGAAAAAACCTTTCTTCTCAAAAAACTTTCTTCCAGGCTTACCACAGAGGGGGTGCTAATAATAGAAAGCAGTTCTTCCAGAAGTCAGCATAAAAACCGGGAACTCGGATTGGAACGTTTAAAGGAGGTAATAAGGAAGGGCCTTTTAAAACCAAAACCCCGGAAGAAAACAAAACCTTCAAAAGCTTCAAAATTAAAGCGGTTAAGGGAAAAAAAAGTGCAGGCAGAGAAAAAAAGCAACAGGCAAAAACCATCTTTGTAGGAGGTTATTTTTTTAATGCACATCCTCAATAAAACTCTTCATTAAGTATAATATGTAGAAAATTTCCTCATTATAATTCATAATTTCTTGACGTTCTACATAAAATTTTGTTAATGCAAAATCTTGCTGATTTTGCATCCCTGTAGATATAGGGGTTTCCCGAGTTAAAGGTATAATTTAATGTTTTGGTACAATTCTTCCTCTATTATTAATAACTAAAACGTTTATTACAAACAATAAAAATAAAATATTATGAAAAAGTTAATTTTAAGTTTTGCAGCAATTGGATTATTTTTTACAGCAACTCAAGCACAGGTAGCTGAGGTTAAGACAGATGCACAAGTAGAACCTCAAACCGAAGTTGCAGTTGTAGGAGATGATTTTGAAGAAATTGACGTAACCGCACTACCAGCAGCAGTAAATGAGGCTATCGCCAGAGATTTTGCCGGAGCTACAGCTCAGGAAGCATGGGTGAAGGAAAAAGATAACAAGCAAGTTTACAAGATTAAACTTAATGTAAGCGGTGAGGAAAAGAAAGTTTATGCCGATGCTGAAGGAAACTGGATCGATATGAAAGATAAGAAAGATAAAAAAGACAAAAACCAATCCTAATACCCTACTATTAGGTATGAAAAAAGCTGCCCTTTACAGGGCGGCTTTTTTTGTTAAATATGTAACGGGTCTACGGTTCTTAATTTGTAAATTTGTTATTTAATGCAATTAAGAATATATGGTGTCAATACTTATAATTGAGGACGATGTGGCCTTCGCCACCATGTTAAAGACGTTTTTTGAAAAAAGGGATTATAAGGTAGACAGCGCCTTTACTGCGGCTGAGGGCTTGAACAAGCTTAGCGAAGGATCTTTTGATATTGTATTGACAGATGTGCGTCTTCCGGATCTTGACGGTCTGGAAATTTTGTTTAGGGTAAAAGAAAATTACCCTACGACCCAGGTTATAGTAATGACCAATTATGCTGAAATAAATATGGCGGTAAAGGCCATGAAAAATGGCGCTTTTGATTATGTTTCAAAACCATTCCAGCCGGAGGCCATACTTCAAACTATAAATAACGCTTTAAATCAAAAATCTGCTACGGTTCAAAAGACAGCTGCTGTAGATACAGAAAAACCGGCAGCTCCTGTAGTTGAAAAAAGATCATCGGCAAAACCGGTGCGCGATTCAGAATTTGTAAAAGGAGTTAGCGACCCGGCTAGAAAATTAAATGATTATATAGATCTTGTGGCACCTACCAACATGTCTGTTCTTATTGTAGGGGAAAGCGGGACCGGGAAGGAACAGGTCGCAAAAAGTATCCATGATAAAAGCAAAAGAAAAGGGGCTCCTTTTATCGCCGTAGATTGTGGTGCAATTCCAAAGGAAATAGCTTCCAGTGAATTCTTTGGACACCTAAAAGGTTCTTTTACAGGTGCTATTCAGGATAAGACGGGTCATTTTGAAGCAGCAAATGGAGGTACCCTTTTTCTGGATGAAATTGGAAATTTGGGTTATGACCTTCAGGTGCAGTTATTACGTGCTTTACAAGAGCGCAAGATTAAACCGGTAGGTAGTAATAATGAAATCAAAGTGGATATTAGGGTTGTTACTGCTACCAATGAAGATCTAAGCCAGGCTGTAAAAGAGGGAAATTTTAGAGAGGACCTCTACCACCGCCTTAATGAGTTCTCTATTGAAGTTCCTGCATTGAGGGAACGTAGAGAAGACCTTATGCTTTTTGCTGAACATTTTCTTGATGAGGCAAATGAAGAACTGGAAAAGGATGTTGTGGGTTTTAGTGATGAAGCTATTGAAGCCTTTCAAAATTACAGCTGGCCTGGAAACCTAAGGGAACTTAAGAACATGGTTAAAAGAGCTGTCCTGCTTACTCAGGATTCAATTATACCTCTTAAAGTTTTGCCACACGAAATAGCCCATACACCTCAAACTGAAGAAAACTACGGTCTTTTTAAAAATAAAAATGAAGAATCCCTTATCCTTGATGCCCTGGAAAAAGCCAATGGTAATAAGAGTAAGGCAGCAAGATTATTGTCTATAGACAGAAAGACCCTTTATAACAAATTAAAGCAATATAATATTAAGCTTTAACCTCCTGCTCCAGCAGCAGAAGAAACTGGTCTATTTCCCTGATAAGGATTTGCAGTTCTCCATTCCTGAATTCAGTTGTTCTTCTTTCTTCCAGAAGTTCCAGTTTTGGAACTATGTCCTTCGCCTTTAGTTGTTTGAACATTGGCAGCATTCTATGGGCAATTTGAGCTATTTTTTCCCAATGGTTTTTACTTGCCGCCTGCCTGATCTCTTTTAGGTTCAAACGTGTACTGTCTATGAATGCTACCAAAATTGTGTCAAGAGCTGCCCTGTCATCACCTGCAAACAAGGAGATCTCTTCCAGGGAATAATCTGTAATAGCAGGATTGGTTTTGGTGGTATGATTATCCTTTCTCTCAATTTCTATTTTTAATATCTCTCCTATTTTATAAAGAAGGTCCGTGGGCTTATAAGGCTTTAATAAATTCCCGGAAAAACCTGCTTCCTCGTATCTTTCAACAGGCACATTTGTTCTTCCGGAGATGGCTACCACCGGAATGTGGGAAATTGTTGGATTAGCCTTTATGGCCTCCACCAATTGAAAACCATCCATTACAGGCATTTGGATATCTGTAAGAACCAGGTGAAAACGGTCATTCTTTAATTTTTTCAGAGCTTCTTTCCCATTAGGAGCGGTTTCGCATTTTAACCCATGAGATTTTATGAGCTCTTTGCTTAATGCAAGTTGCGAGGATTCGTCATCTACCACCAATACTTTTTTCCCTTTTAGATCTACTTCCGGTAACTCCACGACCGGGACGTCATAGGTGCTGGTTTTTACTTTTCTAACAGGAATCTTTATTGTGAACTCACTGCCTTTTCCCGGTTCACTTTTTAATTCCACCGTACCATCAAGAAGTTTTGCGAGCCTTTTTGTAATGGCAAGGCCCAGACCTGTGCCACCATATTTCTTCTCAATTTCTCCATGCTCCTGGGAGAATTCTTCAAATATTTCCTTTTGTTTCAGCTGTGAAATACCAATTCCGGTGTCTTTTATCGAAAAAATCAAAATACAACTATCCTCAATTTTTTTCTTCAAACTTATGGATGCCTTAATTTCACCGGAGTCTGTGAATTTATATGCATTGGTGATGAGGTTAGATAAAATTTGTTTTATTCTGAAGGGGTCACTTAACACCTGGCAATCTGTCTCCGGCCCTGCTTCTACAGTAAGCCTCAGGTTCTTGTTATCATTTTCAGGAATAGTATTATAAAAAGTGTCTTCCAGTAAATTTTTAGGGTTGAACGGAAGGCTCTCTACCAGCATTTTCCCCGCCTCCAGTTTAGAAAGGTCTAAAAGATCATTAACAAGATGGAGGATATATGATGTGGATTTTTTTAGATGACCCAGATAATGCTCCTGTTTTGAAGAAAGATCTGTCCTGTCCATTAATTCTGTATACCCCATAACCGTATTTAGGGGCGAACGCAAATCATGGGTAATTGTTGCAATAAATTGCTCCCTGCGGTGCATAAGCGCTTCAGTAAAGGAGTTTGCTTCCTCCAGCTGAATCCGATAACGTTGGCTACGGCTTATGTCACTGGCTATAAGGAAAAGGAACAGTAAAATTATTATTATAGAGGCTATCCCTACTACAATTATTGTTGTGACAATATCGTTGAGTAAAATTTGTGAATATTCTACCCGTTCAATGGAGATTTCCCTTTCTTCCTGCTCAATAGTTCTTAATAAGTTACGCAGCTGCTCATTGAGTACCATGTCATTTACAAGCAGGTCATTTTCTTTTTTATTGATCACCTCCCGGAACTGCTGATTTTCCCTCTCTAGCTCACTTAATACCTGTCTAACAGACTGGATGAGAGAATCTGCGCTTACGGTTGAAATTTGTTGATCCTCTTCCTGTGAGAATTCCAGCAGCCTTATTAGGACCCGTCGCTGGTGAGGTTCCAGATTTGCAAAACGACGTTCATAATTGGGGAGGTTAAAAGTTTGATCTACTTTTTGAAGTTCCCTTATAACTTCACGGTAATAACTTGTATTGCGATCCCGTGTACGTAACTCAAGCAATTCCTCCAGGTTTTCGCTTTTTTTGGAAAGCAGGGTGGAAATGCTGTCCAGTTCAACCACCATAGATGAATCTTTGTAGGTTTTTCGAAGGGAATCTATGCTGGTTTGGATGTCCTCTATTTGAAGATTGTAATTTTGAAGATCTATGGTGTCGCCGGACTGGATGAACTTGCGACCCATACTTTCTGTTTCATACAGCTCTGTCGCAATTTCACTCACCAGGACCAGCTGCTGGTTGCTTAGGCTGTTGGACTGGGTTACTTCTGTAAAAGTAACAACCTGATTATAAGTGTACCATACCGCTGCACCCGCGAGAATTGCCACCAGAAGGTAGCCTACAATCACCTTAAAAGTTAAAGATCTTCTGGAATGTTCCATAGGTTTGTTACGCCGCAATATATTTATTTTCACACCACCGGTTTCGGCAATTCCTGCTAAAATTACGCCATTTCTTTTAAAAGAATAAAAGCTTAGGGAATTCAAAAAAGCTTAGTACATTTGCGCCACATCTCAAAGGGGTGCCTAATTTCGGAAATTGGTCCGGAAGGAAGCTGAGATCATACCCAAAGAACCTGGGCAGGTAATGCTGCCAAGGGATCGCAAGATCAAATAGATTTTGCCGTTTTTGGATAAACTCCCTGTTTAAATCGCTCGAGAGATTTACATAGGGTTTTTTTATGCAAAAAAATTTAATTAATAATTAATCCAAGAATAATAGCCCCTTTTATTCGTACAAATTAACATTTTACGAATGAAACTTTTATTCCTTTTTCCGGCAGTATTTTTAATCCCTATCCTGGGGTATTCACAAGCTGCGGATCCCGACACAATTCCGCAAACTCAGGAGGTCCTTGATGAGGTCCTGGTGCGCTCTATACGTGTTAGTGCAGATTCCCCTGTAACCCATTCCAATTTAACTGAAGAAGAGTTGGAAAAGCGAAACCTGGGACAGGATATTCCTTTCATGCTTAACTTCCTGCCATCTGTGGTAAGCACATCCGATGCCGGTGCCGGCGTAGGTTACACTTCTTTCAGGGTGCGTGGTAGTGATGCATCCCGTGTGAATGTTACTCTCAATGGTATACCTTTCAATGACCAGGAGAGTCAGGGTTCTTTCTTCGTAAATTTGCCGGATTTCACATCCTCTGTGCAAAACCTTCAGCTACAGCGGGGGGTAGGAACCTCCACCAACGGTTCAGGAGCTTTTGGCGCGAGTCTTAATTTGCTTACAGATGCTGTTTCCCAGGAAGCATATGGAGAGATCACAAACTCTTTTGGATCTTTTAATACGCGTAGGCACAATGTAAAGTTCAGCACCGGGCTTCTTAATAATCGGGTTGAGATTGCCGGAAGACTTTCGGCTATAGCTTCAGATGGATATATAGACAGGGCATCCTCAGATCTTAAATCATATTTTCTACAGGCGTCTTATGTAGATGATAATACCCTTATTAAAGCTATCACATTCGGCGGTCATGAGTTAACATATCAAGCCTGGAATGGGATAGACAAGGAAACTTTGGAAACCAACAGGACGTTAAATTCCGCAGGAATGTTTACAGATTCCAATGGGAATATCCGTTTTCACGATAATGAAGTAGATGATTACAGGCAGGATCATTATCAGCTTCACTGGAACCAACGTTATAATAATAAATGGTCCAGCAACCTGGGGCTTAATTACACCTATGGAAGAGGGTTTTTTGAGCAATACCGGGAAGACCAGAGGTTTTCTACTTACAGCCTTGCACCGTTGGAAATTGGAGGGGAGACTATAGATCGCACAGACCTTATTCGCAGGCGGTGGCTGGATAATGATTATTATGTGATCAATGCTAATGTGACGTACAGGAACAACGGACTAGAATTAACTTCCGGGGCCTTCTACAGCCATTACAGCGGGGACCATTTTGGAGAGGTGATCTGGGCAAGGTTTGCGTCAGATTCTGAGATCAATGACAGGTATTATTTTAGCGATGCCACGAAGAATGAATACACAGTCTTTTCCAAAGCTACTTACAGGATAAATGACAACTGGCAGATTTTTGGTGATCTCCAGGGTAGATTCATTGACTACCATACAGGCGGGATTACGTCAGATGTTGTTCCAATTGATGTAGCAGCTACTTATAATTTTTTCAATCCAAAGACGGGGGTGACTTATAATTTTAATAAGCAGCATCAATTATTTGCTTACTACGGCCGCGCACACAGAGAGCCTACGAGAAATGATTTTGAAGAAGGGATAACCACTGCAGAAAAATTGGACGACTATGAATTTGGTTATAGGTTTAATTCTGCCAATTTTCAACTAAACACCAATGTTTTCTATATGGATTATGAGAATCAACTTGTACTCTCCGGGGAGTTAAATGATGTTGGGGCTCCATTAAGGACTACAAGTGGAAGCAGTTATCGTGTAGGTTTAGAAATAGATGCAGTTATTAAATTGCATCCCCAATGGAGATTACAGCCTAATG
>DATHWA010000111.1:0-2979 GCA_035461025.1 Gillisia sp.
GCCCATTGCTCACCGCGGTACCTAGCACAACAGCCTTTAAGGGCGCTGTTTCATTAAGAATGTTTAACTTTAGCATTTAAGAGAGGTTTGTGCAAATATAGAAAAAGCTCTCTCGAAAAAGTAGGTTTTATAGCAAATTCACCCCACTTGTGCGTTGAATTTTATATTAAAATTTTGACCATTAATTTATAATTTCCATAACTAAACCTAAACATAATCTTTCGTTATATTTGCCACATCCTCAAAAACTTGCAAATCAAATCCCTGAACCTGAAAGTATTTAAGCTCTTACTCACCTGCGTCTTTCTTTTAATGCTTTTAGCTTCGTGTAATAATACCGATGATGCTAACCTGCCTAAGCCAACTGTTTATATCCAAAAAACAGATGATGGGTACAATTTAATTCGTAATGGAAAACCTTTTTACATTCAAGGCGCTGCTGCGCATCCCTCTTACTTGGAAGAACTAAAAGAAGCCGGAGCGAATGCCGCAAGAATTTATGATACCATAAATCTGAAGGAAACCTTAGATAAAGCTCAGGATTTGGGTTTGGCCATCGCTGTTGATATACCCCTACCCGAGTTTAAAAACTTTCCGGAATATTTTGAAAAGGAAGAGAATTTTAGGGCTATGAAACAAAATGTTGAACGAATTGTAATGAAGCATAAAGATCATCCGGCACTTCTATACTGGAATCTTGGAAACGAACTTTTTTACCCATATTTTTTTAAAAACACAAGTTTTTTCGAAAATTTCAATACTCTTATTGACTTGATACACGACCTAGATCCAAATCATCCGGTTTCAACAGTAACAATTGGAGTTAATAGAGTAAGGATCTTAAGTATTCATCGTAAAAGTCCTCAGCTGGATTTCATTTCGTCCAATTCCTTTGGTTCAATAAGTGAATTTTCAAAAAGAATAAAACCTTTGTCACCCATTTGGGATGGTCCTCATGTAATTTCAGAATGGGGGAACAAAGGAGCCTGGGAATCGGATTTTACTTCCTGGAAAGCTCCAATTGAAGAAACAAGTACCAAGAAAGCACAGCACATACAGCAACGCTATCGGGATTATATAGAGCCACTTAAGAAAAACTACTCGTTAGGGAACTTTATATTTTTTTGGGGTCAAAAAAATGAACATACCCCCACCTGGTTTAGTTTATTTAATGAAGACGGCAAGAAAACACAGGCGGTTTTTGAACTTATGAAAATTTGGAAAAAGGATCTCAACGCGATTTATGAGGGACCGGAACTGGATTATATTCTAATGAATAGAAAAGGGGCATTGTCGAACATAATATTGACCTCCGGTAGCAGGGCGGAATTGGAGATCATTTTACCTGAAAAAGAACAAAAAAACCTGGAATATCACTGGGAAGTTAGGCACGAATCCTGGTATGACGTTCATGAAAGCATCTTGGTGGATACTATGGATTTTAAAATCGAAGGAGAAAAAGCCTTCTTTAATGCGCCGGTCAAAGAGGGACCATACCGGGTATTTCTAAACATCTCCAATGGAAGTGACTATATTGCTACTGCAAATATCCCCTTCTATGTACTAAGCACTGGAGATGGAGAATAAAATAAAAGCTCCTACAAAAAATGAATCCAGGATCATAAAATTTATGATCCTTCTGGGGATATTTAGCATTTTCTATTTCCTTCAGTTTTTCTTTCAGCCAGAACATATTGGCGATCCTTTTTTATTCTCTTTGCTCTCTATTTCCATCTTATACAGTATTATTAAAAAGCTGTATATGTGGTACAACTATTCCAACATTTCGATTCCTGTAAGCAGCGGGGAGATCCCCGATTTAAAGGTTGATATCCTGACCACCTACTTCCCAGGGGAACCCTATCAAATGACCATTACCACCCTGGAGGCAATAAACGAAATCACCTATCCACATACGACATATCTCTGTGATGAGGCCAATGATCCTTATTTGAAAAAATTTTGTGAGGAAAATGGGATTATTCATGTTACCAGAGACAACCGGATTAATGCAAAAGCGGGAAATATTAATAATGCCCTACACAAATATGCAACCGGAGATATATGTGTGGTTTTAGATCCCGACCATATCCCAGAACCTAATTTCCTGGATCCAATTCTTCCTCATTTTAAGGACCCTGAAATTGGTTTTGTACAAATTGTCCAGTCATATTACAACCTCAAGGAAACCCTTGTAGCCCGGGGGGCAGCCGAGCAAACATTTCAGTTTTACGGCCCCATGATGATGACGCTGAATTCCTATGGAGCTGTAAATGCTATTGGCGCCAATTGCGTTTTTAGAAGGAAAGCCCTGGATAGTATAGGAGGCCACGCCCCGGGCTTGTGTGAAGACATGCATACTGCAATGCTTTTGTATGCAAAGAAATGGAAAGCCGTGTATCTTCCGGAAGTATTGGCAAAGGGCCTTGCGCCCTCAAACCTTACCAATTTTTTTAAACAACAATTGAAATGGTCCCGGGGAACCTTTGATCTTTTGGTTCATGTGTATCCCAAAATTTTTAAAAAGCTTTCAGCCAGACAAAAAATACATTTTGGGATCCTGCCGCTGCATTACCTGGGCGGATTAATAAGTTTGATCAATTTTTTGATCCCTATTCTTTCCCTTTTCCTTGCCACTACTCCGTGGCGGGGGAATATAATTGATTTTGCTTTGGTTTTAATTCCGGTTGCCGCAAGCTCTGTTTTGATAAGAACCTTTATTCAAAAATGGGTAATTGAGAAAAAAGAACGGGGTTTTCATATTATTGGAGGATTGCTTCATATCAATACCTGGTGGATCTATATAGTGGGACTTGTGTATACATTAATTAACAAGAACGTCCCCTACCTTCCCACGCCAAAGGAAAATGAATGGAATACCAACTATAAAATCATCCTCCCAAATGCTATTGTGGGCGTAATTTCAATAGCAGCAATAATCTATGGATTGCAACGGGATCTCACTCCATTTTCTATAGT
>DATHWA010000112.1:0-2368 GCA_035461025.1 Gillisia sp.
GTTTTGGTTTAAAGGGAAAATGGAATAAGGATTTCTTTAAAAATGATCGTCCAATAGTCCTGGAATTGGGGTGCGGAAAAGGGGAGTACAGCGTAGCTCTTGCACAGGCAAATCCCGATAAAAACTTTTTGGGAATAGATATCAAAGGAGCCAGATTTTGGAGAGGTGCCAAGACCGCGCTGGAAGAGGGCCTTGACAATGTTGGTTTTATGCGTACCCAGATTGAACTTATTGATTTGATATTTGAGGAAAATGAAGTAGATGAAATATGGATCACCTTCCCAGATCCTCAAATAAAATTTAAACGCACCAAGCACCGTCTTACCAATTCTCAATTCCTTCAAAAGTACAAACACGTTCTTAAACCCGGGGGCGTTGTGAATTTAAAGACAGATAGTGAATTCATGCATGGCTACACGCTGGGGCTTCTGCACGGGGAGGGTCACGAGATATTGCAGGCCAATCATGATGTTTATAAGAATGAATATTCTCCAAAAGAGGTAACAGGGATACAGACTTTCTATGAAAAACAGTACCTTGAACAGGGGAAACCTATAACTTACATTCAATTTAAGATCAAATAGTACTTTGGAGGAAACAAAAATTTTCCTTATTACATATTTTGCGGCCCTTATTGGGGTGGTACCACCGGGACTTGTTAATATGACTGTGGCCAAAACCTGTGTGGAACATGGTAAGAGAAATGGAATGTATGTGGCTATAGGTGCTTCCATAGTGGTTTTCTTCCAGGCGCTCGTAGCTGTACTTCTCGCTCAATATATCTTTAATAATCCCTATGTGCGTAATATCCTGTTACGTGCGGGACTTGTGATATTCATTTTATTGGGGATCTATTTTTTTATAAAGGCAAGGCAGGACCGTGGGATAGTAGAAGGTTCCCACAGGGCAAATAAAAACAGCCTTATAAAAGGGATGATCATCGCCGTTCTCAATGTGTTTCCCATACCATACTTTGTTGCCATAGGAGCCGCTTTAAACGTTGGCGGAGAGGCTTCTTATGATATTTCGCTAATGATCACCTTCATCATTGCTGCCTCTTTAGGCTCTTTTACAACCTTATACTTTTATGTCTTGTCTTTTAATAGGATCGAGGACAAATCTGCTTTATTTGCAAAATATTCCAACTACTTCATGGCTGCTCTTATGCTGGTGCTGGTAATCATCACCCTGCTGCGCATTTTTTATTATTAAGATGGCAGGCGGGGAAGACAATTTTTTTGAAAAAGTTTACACCGTGGTAAGACAAATACCGGCGGGAAGGGTTACCTCCTATGGTGCCATTGCCAGATATCTGGGAGCAGCAGGCAGTGCACGAATGGTGGGATGGGCCCTTAACAGTTCTCATAAAAAAGAAGACGTGCCAGCTCAAAGAGTGGTAAACAGGCTGGGGATGCTTACAGGGAAACATCATTTTAGCGGGACTAATGCAATGCAACAACTACTGGAAGCAGAAGGTGTGAGGGTAAAGGATAACCTGGTGTTAGATTTTAAAAAACTCTTCTGGGACCCTGCTGTAGAATTGGAGTAGCTATACTCTCTTTTCTTAGTAGAAATGCTCCTCCGTATCGGGGCATCAATTATAATTAATTCTTTCGTTTTCTTGTCTTTTACACCTATATTTGCATTTTAGAATCAGTCTATATAAGAGGCTGGATCTTAATTATTTCGCCCCGGGAGAGTTGGTTTCAGTATTCCAGACAGGTTTATTTTTTTCTGAAAGTTTCCGGAGCCTCATTAGAAAAAAAGGTATTTCATGAATTTAAACAGAAAAGATATTCTAAAGGCACTGGAGACTATTACAGTTTCCGGAGAAGGAAAGAATATGGTTGAAAGCGGTGCGGTTCAAAATGTGATGACATTTGGTGATGAGGTGGTGGTAGATCTTGTACTAACCACTCCTGCACTTCATATAAAGAAAAGAGCTGAGGTAGATATCCTTAAGACCATACATGAAAAGGTTTACGAGAAGGCTAAGGTCAAGGTAAATATTAAAGTAGAAAATGCAGGGAAGCCCGAGATCAAGGGTAAATCAATTCCCGGAATTAGCAATATCATTGCGGTGGCGTCCGGTAAAGGTGGGGTAGGTAAATCTACTGTAACAGCCAACCTAGCTGTCACTCTTGCCAAGATGGGCTTTAAAGTTGGACTGCTGGATGCAGATATTTATGGTCCCTCAATGCCAATGATGTTTGATGTAGAAGTGGAAAGGCCGTTATCTGTGAATGTAGATGGAAAATCTAAAATGAAGCCTGTTGAAAATTACGGGGTAAAGATGCTTTCCATTGGATTTTTCACCAAACCCAGCCAGGCTGTGGTATGGAGAGGACCAATGGCTTCTAAAGCTCTT
>DATHWA010000113.1:0-8372 GCA_035461025.1 Gillisia sp.
TTTTTTTACAATTTAATATAATTTTAAGTTTTTCCCAAAAAAGCCAGGATTTAATTTTGAAGAATAAAATTTAAAGCCTGCTTAATGAGAAATCCGTATTTTCTCTTATTCTTATGAACTGCAGGATAGCATTGAACATCCGGCTTTTTTAGAAGCCCACTCCGGCCGCTTTTTAAAGAATTCGTCATACTCTCTGGAATATGGATTTTTAAGTGCAGCCTTCAGTTTTACAAATAAAGTATTATCGCCTTTCTCCAATTCTTCAATTGCCTGGTGTAGTAAATAATTACGAAGAATAAATCGCGGACTTGCCTTTCTCATCATTTCCCTGGATTCTTCAGCAGAAATATTATTGGCACTACGCCTTGTAGAATACTCCTTAATCATATTTATAAACGCATCCTTTACCTGAGCCTCGGGAGGCTGATAAAGCGCATCTTCAAAATGAGAAAAAAGCTTTTCCTCTTGTTGTTCCTCCGGGGGCAGTTCGATTAGGAGTTGGTAAAAAATGGTCATATCGGGTTTCAAGGCGGGAAGAATTTCTTCTAGTTTTGAAATAAGTTTTTTGTCTTCATCTTTAACTTCATCCAACCCCAGCTTCCTGCCCATCATCTCATAATACTTTGTCCAAAATTCGTTTTCATAGCTCTTTAAGGCTTCTTCCAGCTCTTTACTATCTCCGAAAAGGGGAACGAGGGCGCTCGCCAGTTTGCTAAGGTTCCAGTACCCAATGGAGGGTTGATTTCCAAAGGCGTATCTGCGGCCGGGAAGATCTGTGGTGTTCGGGGTAAATGAAGGGTCATAATCGTCCAAAAAGGAAAACGGTCCGTAATCTATTGTCTGTCCCAAAATAGACATATTATCTGTGTTCATCACCCCATGTACAAATCCCACCCTGTGCCATTCCACTATTAAATGTGCTGTTCTTTCCACGATTTCCTTGTACCAGTCCAGGACCCTGTTTTCGCCCTTAATATGAGGATAGTGATTATCTATAGACCAGTTAACAAGATTTCTGAGATTTTCCACTTCTTTTCTTACCGCCAGGCCTTCAAAATTTCCAAAGCGCAGGAAACTTTGGGAAACCCTGCAAACAATTGCTCCGGGTTCATAAGCCGCATTTCCATTGTAAAACATGTCCCGAAGGATTTTATCCCCGGTGGAAACAAGGCTTAAAGCTCTTGTGGTGGGAACACCAAGATGATGCATAGCCTCGCTCATTAGGTATTCGCGTACAGAAGACCGCAGTACTGCTCTACCATCTGCATGCCGGGAATAGGCAGTTGGGCCGGCTCCTTTTAACTGGATTTCCCAAAGCTTGCCATCGTGTTGCCATTCCCCAAGGGTAATTGCCCGGCCGTCACCCAATTGCCCGGCCCAGTTCCCAAATTGATGCCCGGAATAACAAGCTGCATAGGGATGCATTGACGGAGTTACCCTGTTTCCTGCCAGAATTTCCACCTCTTCCTTTTGTGGTTCTGCAATTCCCATTTCCATTGCCAAATCCTCTGTCCAGGCCAATAAGGTAGGATTCTTTACCGGGGTAGGAGCCGCCTTACTATATAATACCCCGGGGGTTTGCCGGGGAGACAGGTCCCCGCTTTCATCGCCAGGGAATTGTGAAATAAAATTGTTCTTAAACTCAAGATCTTTTAGACTATTCATAAGTGCACTGCTTTTCCCGGTTGATAGGATAACCATAAAGATAAACAGGAGATACCGTAAGGAAAAAGATTAAACAGGCTTTGAATTTTATTTAACTAAAAAGATCTACCGTATTTTGAAATAGGCTATAACTGATTAAAATCATATTATTCTCGCGAAATAAAACCTAAATTTCTGGTTAACAGTCAAAAAAAGGTTTTTGGAATATGACTGCAGTCATATTCCAGATGAAGTCTCCCCCGTAAATTTACCTCGCAATTTAAATACATTCTAAACTCATGAAAAAGTTAATTAAATCATTCAGTCTTTTAGCAGTCGCCCTTTTAATGTTTTCCTGCGGAAATTCTGAAAAAGAACAAAAGGATAATGTCAGGATTGGAGATTATTCAGAAGCACCTGATAAGGAAGTAGCAAGTACAGATCCTATGCAAAATAAAGGAATAGGGCCTATTAAGACTATGAACATTTCAGAAGAAATAGATGCAGAAATGGCTACCCGCGGGGCAGAGCTGTTTAAGAACATGTGTTCTGCCTGTCATAAAATGGATAAAAAATTCGTAGGACCTGAAGTTGGCGGAGTAACAGAAAGACGCACCCACGAATGGATTATGAACATGATCCTTAACCCTGAACAAATGATCAAGGAAGATCCAATTGCTAAAAAATTGCTCATAGAATCTAATATGGCGGTAATGGCAAACCAGAACCTTAAAGAGGATGAGGCCAGGGCTATCCTTGAATATTTCCGCCAGTATGATCGTGGTGAGTAGTACCTAATTTTATTTATAATTTAAAATCATTTGCCTATAAACAACCAATCCATATGAAAACAATTTCCACATTTTTCACCTTTCTTCTTATTGCCGGCACTACGCTGTTTACGGGATGTAAGCAAAGCGATTCCGCAGAAGAAACAATAACGCCTACGCCGCAGTCACAAACAGAATCTTCATCCAACAGGGGCCAGGCCTTTATAGAAGATGAAGGCTCTGAACCAAACGCCTTGCGTATTGCCATTGGTTCCCCGAACCATTCAACTCTTGTGGCAGCTGTGCAGGCTGCTGAGGTAGAGAATGCCCTGGTAAACGTGGGGCCGCTTACAGTATTTGCTCCTACCAATGCAGCTTTTGATAAACTGCCTGCAGGAACCGTGGATGAACTTTTGAAGCCTGAAAATAAAGGAAGACTGGCATATATATTAAAGCATCACGTGGCGCCAAGCAATTACCCTATTGAAACCCTAATAAAAAATGTGGATAGAGGAAGAACCCTTTATATGGCTTCCGGTGAAAATGTTGAGGTTACCCGTGAAGGGGATGATATCTATGTTGGCGGAACAAAAATAGTAGGTACAATAAAAGCAAGTAACGGCTGGGTGCATATTATAGAAGAGGTGATCCTTCCAACAAGGGAATAAACTTGCGGAAAACTGATTAGGGTCATTTTTCCCCCTTCCAGCCCGTAATACATTTGTCCAATATTCCAAGAATTTCTAAACAATAACAATTAATACCAGTCTAATGAAAAATATCTTAAAAATAGCAGCTGTTGGCCTCCTGGGCATCTTTATGCAGGCCTGCAATAATGGTGACTCTTCAAAGAGATCAGGAGGTGCCATGGCTTCTAATGTGGCCGAAAGAGTATATGTTGCTCCGGGGGAGCACGATGAATTTTACGGATTCTTTTCCGGAGGATTTAGTGGGCAAATGTCTGTTTACGGCCTTCCATCCGGCCGCTTGCTTAAAGTAATTCCTGTATTTTCTCAAGATGCAGAAAAAGGTTATGGATATAATGAAGGCACTAAAGCTATGCTTAATACTTCTTACGGGTTTGTGCCGTGGGGAGACCTTCACCACGTTGACATTTCTCAAACCAATGGGGAACTTGACGGTCGCTGGGTGTTTACTCACGAAAACAATACTCCAAGGGTTGCACGTATAGATCTAAACACTTTTGAGACGGGAGAGATCCTGGAGATCCCAAATAGTGCAGGGAACCATAGTTTTGCCATCACAGAAAATACTGAATATCTTATCGCAGGTACAAGATTTGCGATTCCATCCCCTCAAAAGGATATATCTATAGATGAAATGAAAGGGAATTTTAAAGGCCCTCTAACCTTTGTGAAAGTAGATCAGGAAACAGGAGGGATGGAGATTGACTTCCAGGTAATCATGCCCGGATTCAACTTTGACCTTGCCCACCCGGGAAGAGGAAAATCTCACGGCTGGATGTTTGCTACAACTTACAACTCTGAAGAAGCAAGCACCTTGCTGGAAGTAAATGCTTCTCAAAATGACAAGGATTTCATTGTAGCTCTTAACTGGCAAAAAATCGCCGAATATGTAGCAAACGGAGGAGGAACTAAAATGGAAGCAGAATATGCACATAATAAGTTTGACCACGATACTCACACCGCTACTACCGAGATGAAAAAAGGTATAATGACAGTGGATCCTAAGGATGTTCCCGGAGCTGTTTTCTTTATGCCAATTCCAAAATCCCCGCACGGTTGTGACGTGGATCCAACAGGTGAATATATTGTTGGTAGTGGGAAACTTGCTGCAGAACTTACTGTATTCTCATTTGATAAAATCATAGAGGCAATAGCTTCAAAAGATTATGACGGAGAAGTTTATGATATACCAATCCTTAATTATGATAACATCCTTGCAGGGATCGTTAAAGAGCCAGGATTAGGACCACTACACACTGAATTTGATGGTAAAGGAAATGCTTATACTACTTTCTTTATTTCTTCAGAAGTTGTAAAATGGAGTCTTTCAGATTTCCAGGTAATAGATAGAAAACCTACTTACTACTCTGTAGGACACCTTATGATCCCGGGAGGCAACTCACAGAAACCATTCGGAAAATACCTTGTGGCAATGAACAAGATCACCAAAGACCGTTACCTGCCAACAGGGCCGGAAATGAACCACTCTGCACAGTTGTATGATATCTCTGGAGATAAAATGGAATTATTACTGGATTTCCCAACAATTGGGGAGCCTCATTATGCTGCAGGTATCCCTGCAGACCTGGTAAAGAATAATTCTAAAAAGATCTACCGCCTGGATGAGAACAAACATAAGTACGCGGTAAAGAATGAGTCTGAAACCCGTGTAGAGCGTGACGGTAAGGATGTTCACGTCTATATGACGATGGTAAGAAGCCACTTTGCGCCAGATAATATTGAAGGTATCAAAGTGGGAGATAAAGTGTACTTCCACGTGACAAACCTGGAGCAGGATTTTGATGTACCGCACGGTTTTGCAATGATTGGAGCAAATACTGCAGAGCTTCTTGTAATGCCGGGAGCAACCAAAACTATGCTGTGGGAGCCTAAGAAAGAAGGTGTCTGGCCTCTATACTGTACAGATTTCTGTTCTGCCCTTCACCAGGAAATGCAAGGGTATGTAAGAGTTTCCCCTGAGAATTCCAGTATTGAACTTAGCTGGTCTCTGGATGGAGAATAAGGATGTTTGATTAGTTGAAAAAATTGAATAAATCCTAATTAGAGGGCAGGTAGATATCATATTTGCCTGCCTTCTTCACTAAAATAAAATGATGAAAAAGTCTGGTATTTTAATGATAATAGGTTCTGCCTTGCTGCTGGGGCTTTTTATCTATCCGTTATGGAACATTGAACTGGGAGCACCACAGTATCCGGATCCATTGGCTATGAATATTTATATTGACGGGATTGAGGGAGCAGAGGAGTTTGATATACAAAATATAGACGGTGTTAATAAATACATTGGAATGAAAAAGATTCCTAAACCCGAAGAGATGTGGGAGTTTAAAGTTTTTCCACTTGTTATTGGAGGAATGGCTGCGTTGGGGATTCTTTTGGGAATCCTGGGGTTCTTTGGAAAAATAAGCCCTCATTGGTTTCTGGGGTGGTTCCTGTTAATGATGGTCCTGGGACTTCTTGGAATGTATGATTTTAATAATTGGCTGTTAGATTACGGAACAGACCTGGATCCTAATGCAATTATTAAATTAAAAGATGCAGATGGCAATCCGTTAAATTATAAGCCCCCATTGTTAGGCACCCAGCAAATCCTTAACTTCACAGCACATTCATATCCCCGGGCTGGTGCAATTCTAATGTTTATTGGAATGTTCCTAACCCTTGTTGCCTGGTGGGTTGGTAAAAAAGAAGTAAGAGGTCGAAAAGTTACATAAAGAAAAGATCAAAACCTCTGACGGTAAGAAAACCGTGAAAAATCGCGAATTACGCCCAATAGCTCGTGAAACCATTGATAATTAATAAAGAAGAGATATGAAAAGGATAATGTTAATTTTAGCGGTAATAGTACTTGCAGCCTGCAGCCGCGAGGCAGAACCCATTGCTTATGGCAGTGATTCCTGCCATTATTGTAAAATGACCATAGTGAGCAAGGCCCACTCTGCACAGTTGGTAACCCAAAAAGGTAAACAACTTAAGTATGATGCCATTGAATGTATGTTAAGGGATAATATTGAGAACCAAAAAGATGTTGAGATGGCGGTGATGCTGGTGGCAGATTTCCAGGAGGCGGGGACAATGATCAATACCACAGATGCGACTTTCCTAATCCACGAGAGTATTTCCAGCCCAATGGGTGAGAATCTGGCTGCTATTAAGAATAATAGTCAACCGGAGGAGATGGAAGACCCAAAAAGTTATAGCTGGAAAGAACTTAAGAACCACTTTCTTAACGGGGGGTCATTAAGTTTTCAATGAGGTATTTAAGTGCCATATTATTTATACTTCTTACCGTTTCCGGCTTTGCCAGAGAGATCACCGTGTGTTCTACCTGCGAGGTCAAAACCATCAAAGAAGCAGTAGAGCTCGCTGTGAGTGGTGACACCATCATCATAGAGGCGGGGGAGTATAAGGAACATGACATAAACATCATAGATAAAAGCCTGCGTTTTATTGGAAAGGATTATCCAATAATCAATGCAGAGATGAAAGGTACAGCCTTCGGGATTAGAGCTGAAGGCGTTACTATGGAAGGGCTCCATATTAAAAACATTGGCCGGAGTTACACCAAGGATTTTGCTGCAATTCTCCTCAACGGAAGCAATAACTTCAGCCTAAAGAACAACATTCTTGAGAATGTGTTTTTTGGAATGCTTATAGAAAAATCCACAAACGGACTTATTGAAAATAACAGGATCCAAAGTGAGGGTGGGACGGAGACTAATTCCGGGAACGGGATCCACCTTTGGAATTCTTCAGAAATTACAATAAAGAACAACAAAGTAAGTGGGATGCGCGATGGGATCTATATAGAATTCGGGAAGCAATGTATGGTGACAGAAAATGTATGCACCAATAATATAAGGTACGGGCTACATTTCATGTTTTCAGATAATAACAAATACATCAGGAATACCTTTCAGGAAAATGGGGCAGGGGTGGCAGTTATGTTTTCCAAGCACATCGAAATGAAGGAGAACCTTTTTAAGAAAAGCTGGGGCTCTGCGTCCTATGGTTTGTTACTAAAGGAAATTACAGATGCTACCCTTCAGCATAACATATTTGAAGATAATACCATCGCAGTAAATGCAGATGGTACCACCCGGGTGAAATTTATCGAGAATGATTTTTATAATAACGGGTATGCCGTAAAAGTGCACGGTGGCGCTTATACCACCAGTTTTACCAGGAATAACTTCAGGTATAATTCTTTTGATGTCGCTTACTCCGGCAGGTTAAATGATAATAGTTTTACCGGGAATTACTGGAGTGACTACACGGGTTATGACCTTGACCGCGATAGTGTTGGAGATGTGCCATACAGGCCGGTGAAGCTGTTTTCTTATCTGGTGAACCAAACCCCTGAAGCTATTGTATTATTAAGAAGTATATTTATTGATCTGCTGGATTTTTCAGAAAAAGTATCTCCCATATTCACCCCGGCAGAATTGATAGATCACGAACCCCAAATGAGAAGGATAAAATGGTAAGTATTAAAAATCTACATAAGAAATTCGGACGCCACCAGGTGCTCAAAGGCCTTGATCTGGAAATAGATCAAAAAGGGATCATTGCGGTACTGGGTCCAAATGGATCCGGGAAAACAACCCTTATAAAAACTATTCTTGGAATGGTGATCCCGGATAAAGGTGAGATCATAGTTTCCGGAGAAAATATCAAAGGCCGCTGGGATTACAGGAATGGAATAGATTACCTGCCGCAAATTGCCAACTTTCCCGGCAACCTCAAGGTTAGGGAGTTAATAGGAATGATAAAGGATTTGCAGGGGCGGCCGGCAAGAGACAAGGAGCTTATTGAATATTTTAAACTGGAACCCTTCCTGCACAAAAAGCTTAGCGAGCTTTCCGGGGGTATGAAGCAAAAGGTGAACCTGGTGCTGTGTTTTATGTTTGACAGTCCCCTGGTGATCCTGGATGAGCCTACTTCCGGCCTGGACCCCCTATCCCTTATCTGGCTTCGGAAATTTATTCTGAAGGAAAAAGACAGGGGGAAGACGATTCTTATCACTTCCCATATAATGAGTTTGGTGGAAGACCTTTCAGATAAAATAGTATTTATCCTGGATGGTAAGATCTATTTTAACGGCACTGTGGAAGAGCTGAAGGCTTCAACCGGAGAGTCCCGTTTTGAACATGCTATTGCAAACATTTTAACCCTGGACCATGCTGAAGATATTAAAGTATAGCTTTTATGACCTTTCAAGGAGCCGATG
>DATHWA010000114.1:0-5196 GCA_035461025.1 Gillisia sp.
TCCTCGTTTGCTCCCGGCCCGGCTTTATCCTTTAGAATTTCGGCATTAAGCTCTTTCCATTCCTTTACCTTTTGGAACCATTCCTGCGGGATTTCACTAATAACGTTTAACCTCATCCTGGCATCTTCTCCTCTTTTGGTATCGTGAGTAGCAGTGGCGTTGAGGGCAAAAGGAAACTGTGACCTTCTTGCCAACATATTTTTATGAAATTGATCGATCGTGATTCCAAAATTTTCCGGGGAGTCCCCTACTTCGTTATGGGAGACCAATCTGTTATAGATATAAAAAGAAGTATCTTCAACTCCCTTCGCAGCCAGAGGGCCGGTAAATTGCTGGCAACGCTTTAGGAAATAAAGCATTTGATCCTGATCCTTCCTGGCAGTTCCCAGAAATAAATCCCTAAAATATTCCAGGCCTTCTCTATATTCCACCTTATGTTCTAAAGCATGCTTATAAGCTTTTTCAACGATCTCCTCCTGTTCCACGCTCAACGGAAATTTATCCGGATAGATCCTGTATACGGGAAATCCTGCCAGAAAAACACTTAATATATCTTTCCACTCCTCTTTACTACTGTTACCATCAACGGGTAACAACTTATACTCATTTAATAGGTCCCATAAATTATTAAGCTCCCCTCCCATTCGCTCTTTAAGGATAAAAAGCTTTTTCTGGTAGACGAGTGCCTCATAATCTGCATATTTGGGAGAGATTTCTTTATAGGCTTCAGAAAATAACCTGTCATTCTTCTTGCTGGTGAAAAGATGATTTACCGTAGCTAAAAAATCATATCCGCTTGTGCCCTCAACAGGCCAGTCACCCGGTAATTTTTCCCCTGCCTCCAGGATCTTTTCCACAATGAGATAAAAATCCTTTCCTACCAAAGATCTCAATTGCTCCAGATAAGATTTGGGATCAAATAAGCCGTCCACATGGTCTATACGTAAGCCCTGTATAATACCTGCATCAATTAATTCCTTAATATAAAGATGGTAAGTCTTGAAAACTTCCTCTTTTTCCATATTAAGACAAATAAGGTCGTTGATGGTAAAAAAACGTCTATAATTAATTTCTTTTTCCGTCTCCTTCCAGTGTGCGGGTAAATAATATTGCAGTTCTACCAATTCTTTCATTTTTTCCCTGGAAGAATTGATGTTTTGAACTGCACCTTCGATTTTTTGCTTAAATTCCTTATTCCGCTCTACTTCACGTAAAAGTGCGACCTTTATATCGTGCCATTCCTGATGCTCTTCAGTAATTTCCTCAAATTTTCGGCTATCCTTAGAATCGATTTCAGATAAAATAAAAGAATACGACCTTTTACTTATGGGATAAATAGTTTCATAATAGGCGAGGGAAAAACCTTCAGCATTAAAATTTAATTTCAACTCTCCTTCCTCTAAGGTCTCCTTAAGATTTTTACCCAGAAAAGGGGCCATCACTTTCCCTTTATCCTTGTAATTCCAGTTTATATCAAAAAAGTTATAATAAGGGGATTCCGGACCCAGTTCAAAAATATCTTTTAACCACACATTACTGCCATCAAAAGCCATATGATTTGGTACAATATCCTGAAGCCAGGTCATATCTTTTTCCCGTAAAATTTTACCAATCTCCGTAAGTTCCTGCAAAGTCCCTATTTCCCGGTTTAGAGTGAAGGGATCTATGACGTCATACCCATGAGTACTTCCTTCCCTTGCCTGAAAAAATGGCGCTGAATAAATAGTGGATATACCCAATTTTTGCAGGTAATCCAACTGCTTTTGGAG
Organism: Gillisia sp.; assembly: GCA_035461025.1. GTDB lineage: Bacteria > Bacteroidota > Bacteroidia > Flavobacteriales > Flavobacteriaceae > Gillisia. The sequence continues at coordinate 1,770 of DATHWA010000114.1, forward strand.
ATCTTTAAAAGTATATTGGGGTGAAAGTTGCAGCCTGTATGTAGTGTCCGGCTTTCTCATTATGGTACAAGATTTAATTTTTTCTCCAGTTCTACAAAAGCCTTTATCCACTCTCCCGCTTGCTCATTTCCGGCCTTTTCCTCATTGGAAAAATGTTCAAATTGCTCATCCTTTACTTCAAATGCCAGGTTTTGAGCCTCCCACTCATTAGGTTCCAGAGGGCTTTCCTTTATAAGCTGTAAAAACTCATTGATAAGCGTAAGTAATTCCAGGTTCTCCGGATCTTCTCTTAACTGCCTCATTAAGGAATTCAGCTTTTTGTCTGTAAGATAACTAAGGGTTACAATGTCCAGCGTCACATTTATATGGGTGGAAGATTCCAGAAAATGTTTAAGACGATGTATTTTAAATGGCTCACTCTCCAGCTCATGAATGATTTTATTATTTACCGCCATATCTACAGGCATTTTCAACCTGTTAGGAACGGCCATATTGATCTCCTTGAAGGTTTGAAGCAATGGATAGGAGTTATCATAGATTTGCTGCATACTCATTTCAACACTTTTTAAAGTATTGTCCATAATGAGTTCCATTATACTGCGCTGTTCATCTCTGAATAAATGCCAGAATGAATAGTTATGGTTGCCAAAGTAATTATCCATCATATTAAAGATCTCATAGACATTACCTTGATGAAAGAAGCCCGAAACACTGGAATGCATTTCCTCTAACGCCTCTTCTCCCAAATACTTTCTTACTCCTCCAAAAAGGTGATGATCTCCCATATGCAGTACAGCATATGAGATATCTACAGTTTCCCAGGTAATATCAGATCTAAATTCCGTACGACCAATCACCAGCTTTTGTTTCCCGGCCTCATAATAATGCCTGGTCTTAACACTCGCACTAAAGTTGTAAAGACTTACCTCTTCCGGGAAATCCTCAAACAGTGAGGAAACCGCGTAATGGGCTCCAATACGTATCATATCCAGTGCCATTGGTTCCACGAACTTCTTATAGGCTGTTAAGGCTGTACCATACTCGCGGATATTACTTGGGATATCCTCAAGTAATTTTACAAAATCTTCCTCGTAGCTCTTGCCGCTTATCTCCTCTGCCAGCTGTATCGCCCTTTTTGCATAAAATATATCCTGCATGGATTCAATCCCCGTTACCTCATCAAAGAACCATCCGCAGCTGGTATACATTAGCATACTGTGATACTGCATTTCCAACAACTTAAGCAACTTCACCTTTTCCTCATCGTCCAGATCACCTCCAAAGTTCTCTTCCAAAAACTCCTCAACATTGTGCTGCTCCCTGTCCAGTACTACTCTAATATACTTATCTCTTACCTCCCAGGGGTTAGAATTATAGGGATTCATTTCAGATTCGTATAAACCAATTAGTTCATCTCTCACCCAATCAAAGGTATGGCGCAAAGGTTCTCTCCATTGCTGGTCCCATCCTTCATTACCTCCGGTGTTACAACCACAGTCAGATCGCCATCTTTCTACGCCGTGATAACAACTCCAGGAGGTATTCTCAACAATTTGTGCTTCATACTCCGGCGGAAATTTTTCCAGAAACTCTCCATATATAGTTAAATTCGAATCCTCTTGTTCTTCCAGATAGTTAAGGCAATAAGACAATGCCATTTCCCCGAGGTCGTGATGGTGGCCGTAGCTTTCCCCATCTGTCGCTATATGTACCAGTTGTACGTTTTCCTCATCTGTAAATTGTCCCTGTAACCTGGAAGCGAAACGCTCACCATCATTAAGTAGCCCTTCAAATGCCACTCCCTGAGAGGCAGGTCCATCATAAAAGAACAGGCTAATTGTGTTACCCGATGGCAGGTTACATACATACGCTCTTTTAGTATCTACTTTCGCATTTGTCGCATCATGCCAATCCTTCTCGCCCAGTTTTCTCACTTGTTTTGCCTGGTATGGAGAGAGAATTGTGAATTTGATGCCGTGCTTTGCCATTAATTCCAGGGTGGTGGTATTAACAGCGGTTTCACCAAGCCACATCCCCTCCGGGTCCCGGTTAAATCTGGATTTGAAATCCTGGATTCCCCAAATTATTTGGGTTTCCTGGTCCCTTTCATTGGCTAAAGGCATGATCAAATGGTTATACGCCTGTGCAATTGCAGAGCCGTGTCCGGAGAATCTTTCCTGGCTCTCTTTATCTGCTTCCAAAATAGCATTATAAGTACCTGGAGCTTCATTTTCCATCCAGGCTAGTAAAGTTGGGCCTATATTAAAACTCATCCAGCCATAATTATTCATGATGGCCTTGATTCTTCCTTCGTCATCCCATATTCTCGATGAAGTATTCCTTACATAGCACTCGGCATTTATTCTGTGGTTCCAGTCGTGGTAAGGATAGGCAGAATCCTGGATCTCAACTTTGTTCAACCATGGGTTTTCACGCGGTGGCTGATAAAAATGCCCGTGTATACATACATATTTCTCTTTCATAGTCTATATATTTTAATGCTTAGGAAGATTCAAGTTTATTTTCTTCCAGCAAAAATTTTGAGAGGGATATAATCCCTCCTGTTTTATTGTTTGAAAAGTATAAATGAATGGCCCGGCACTTTATCCCCGGAAGAATAAGTATCGTTTCCACCCCATTTCTTGTCTGCAGATGCCAGGAGAAGGTTCCACTCTCCTTCCGGTAAATTAATATCCTGTGGTTCCTTGCTGAAATTGTAAACCGCAAATAATCCGGTTGACCTTACAATTAACATATTGCTCTCCTCCATACCTTCGGTTTGGATCCCATTATTTCTGAAAGCTTCAAACGCCCCTTCACCTCTAAGCTTCAGTAGATATTTATAAAATTTAAATACGTGCTTCTTTGTTGGGTCCTCATTGAATTTCCAATTTAGTTTTGAATTATTAAAAGTTTCTCTGGATTGAGGATCGGGAAATTCCCCTTCATGCGTCAGGAAATATTCAAACTCCCTCTTTCTTCCCTGCTGTACAGCCTTCACAAGATCCTTGTCTCCATGACTTACAAAATATTGAAACGGATTATCTTCAGCAAACTCTTCTCCCATAAATAACATAGGTACAAAAGGAGAAGTAAGCATTACCCCGGCGGCAAGCTTAAGGGCTTCAAATGAAATAAGATTGGGAAGCCTGTCGCCCAGCATCCTGTTCCCTACCTGATCATGATTTTGGATGGATACTACAAAATGATAAAGCGGGAGATCCTTTGGACTATTGCCAATTGTTCTTTTCCTGTGAGATGAATATATCCCGTCATAAATAAACCCCTGCTTAAATGATTTTGCCAGCTGAGAAATTTTTCCATAGTCGCTGTAATACCCATCCTTTTCCCCCGTGAGCAACGTATGTACCGCGTGATGAAAATCATCAACCCACTGTCCTTCCAGGCCAAATCCACCTTTAGCGTA
>DATHWA010000115.1:0-8892 GCA_035461025.1 Gillisia sp.
ATTTCTATGAACGGATAGGTTTTTTCCTTTATAAATATTAAAATCCGGTTACCATTGGTAGCCGGATTTTTTTATTTTATCTAATATTACATTCCTATCATTGTATCGATATGCGGCAACCATTGTTTTAAATATTTGCCCATTTGGGGCTATTATTGGGATTAAAAACGATGGGCTGACCGTGCAATAAATATCGCAACCATTGTTATAAATATGGCTATAAATATTGCGCCCCTCCGGGGCTCAAAAAAATTTTGGTCCAAATTCTAGATTCTAACAGCGGAGCGGTCTTTTTTAACACGTCCAGACTATCCTCTCTCCACTTTCCACTCTCCACTGAACAGAGGTCTAATACCAGCAGTCCAGATCTTTTTACCAGCCAACATTAACATAAACCCGTAATTTTTAAAGGCAGTATTTCCAAAATTGGACCAAAATTTGCCTTCTACTTGCCGGGAAAAAAACCTTAATTGAACATAGGTGGTTTTCTATTTGTACTTTTATCAAACTATGAAAATAAACCTCTTACTATTATCTGTCTTCCTGTTCGCCAACTCAATTTATGGGCAAACAGGACGTGATATTTTTTTATATGAAACTACCTTTTATTTTAATGAAACCGGGACCTCAATTTCGGAGGAAGAATTCCGGACTGTATTAAAAGACAACCCAGAAACTTATCACAGCTGGGATCAAATTGAGAATGATAGTATAAGGATCTCACGGATTATTCCTAGAAAGCAGGAATTTAAAATTTCATATCCGGATATATTTCAGGCGGTTGAAAAAACCACTAATTCTTCTATTCCGGGGAACCCCGTAATTATCATTCTCTACAATTACCTAAATGATTTTTGCTCCCCGGCGTCCAGCTTTAATTCCTGGGGGACGCTTAGGATACGTAGAGAAAAAAGATTTTCAGATAATTTGAAACGCAGGATCCAGCAGCAATATCCAAATGTGATTGCCTATCATATCTTTGAACCGGGCATAACGATTGAACCCTCCCAACTCCACAAGGAACATTTCTTTATAGACCGGGAACATTTTTTCAGGAAATCATTGTTTAGAACCCAGAGTTCCTGTGGTTCCATTGCTATAATTAAACCTGGTGGAAAAACAATTATCCATCACGGGGAAACCTCTGTTCCCGTAATAACAGCTTCCTTAAATGAATGACGATCCCGAGTTAGGTTCCGCTGTGCGGGGAGTAATACTTCTTCAGAAAAGAATAACCCAATTCAGAAAATCTTCAAACCAATTTCCCCGAATAAAACCTGACTTTATTTTTTGACAAGATCCATCTTCTCTGCAAAGTAATCACAGAAATCCTTCATGGTAGCTGTCATTTTCTCATCCTGTGTCGCGCGGTTAAAAGTATCGCTCATCGCAACGAGGGTTTGATGGAAGAATTTTTTCATCTCATCTACCGGCATGTCCTTGGTCCAGAGGTCTATTCTCAAAGTTTCCTTTGCGTCACTGTCCCACATTGACAGTAACATTGCCTTTGCCTCTTCCTTATACACTTCCCCATCCTCTGCACTCCAGAAAAGTGCCTCAGGTACGCGGTTTTCATCTAGCAATACTTCTATATTGATCTCAGATTTTTTAAATTCTGCCATTATTTCCTGGGTTTATAATTTGATTGTTTAAATATTGTTTCTGCATCTGCCTGCAGCATTTCCTCTAAGCTTGCTCCGGTGCGGTCCATATATTGCCGCACTATCTTCAAGCCGGTATATTGCCCCAGCATAGCGGGTGATTCGTTGTCCAACTCAAGGTAGAACTTGGAAAAAGGAGCAGGATAAAGGAATCTGGAATATAACTGGGAATCTGTGTCATACAACACTTCCCGCTCTACAAAATATCTCCAGATATATTCTTCATTCTCCTCTGCCCATTTAAGTTCTTCCGGCGTATAGCCAAGTTTATGGTGTTCTTCTGTTTCTGGGAGCCAGATATCCTTAAGATAAAGAATCTTTCCGTAATAGATCATATGGGCAAGAAAGATCCTAGATTCCGGTTTAGGCACATATTTTTCAGCATAACCGGCTGCGACATCAGGAAGGATCTGGTTTCTTTCAAAATTCTTCTTCAGGAAATGTTGGATCCCGAGGTAAAATGGGTGGCTTTCCCCCAGATAGGTGTCAAGGGAAATAAACAAATAAGGATCAGCGACCAGAACTTTATTTCGGTAATCAACTTCAGAAGTAATGGTAATTACCGTTGGCGCCTCAAATTGAGGGAAATAATATTTTATATGCTGAAATAAGCTATGGAGTTTATCCTCTTCAGCAGAAAAATCCTGAAAAGCACTAGTCACCTCTATGTTAAGCTCTTGTTGTATACTATCATTAATTCGTTCGTGCCAAACACTGTCTGTAAATCTTTCAGGAAACAAAAACGGATATTCCGCCTTAAGCTCCGGCAAGGTTTCCACAGTTACATTCGCGAATTTCCGGTCAAATCTCACCACCTCAAAATCTACCGGTACTTTTTCAATTTCTTTCTCCAGCCCAGATTTATTGTCACAGGAAATGACAAATACAGCAAGGAAGAGATACAAGAGTTTTCTATGCATTTAAACTTTTATTGTGAAGGCTTTAACGCCCGCCACTTTTAATAATTATGGAATCTTGGTAAATTTGTTTGCAAAGGTATTACTTAGAACTTTAAACACATAAATTATGCATACAGAAAAGGTAGTAGACCATATTGTAAATTGGTTAAAGGATTATGCCACCAATGCAAATATGAATGGCTATGTTTTAGGAATAAGTGGCGGAATTGATTCTGCAGTGGTTTCTACCCTTTGTGCAAAGACGGGTTTACGTACCTTATGTGTTGAATTACCTATACATCAACATAAAAGCCAGGTGACAAGGGCACAAAGGCATATTACTTTTTTAAAAGAGCATTTTGCCAATGTGAGCAACCTGGAAGTAGATCTTACTCCGGTGTTTGAAGAATTTAAAAATGTAGTTCCACAGGCTGATGTTAATCCTAACTCTGCTCTCGCCCTTGCCAACACCAGGGCGCGTTTACGTATGACCACCCTATATTATTTCGCCGGTTTGCACGGTTACCTGGTTGCAGGTACGGGTAATAAAGTAGAGGATTTTGGTGTAGGATTTTTCACTAAGTATGGAGACGGCGGCGTAGACCTTAGCCCGATAGCCGATCTTTTGAAAAGCGATGTTTATGAAATTGCCAGATTCCTAAAGCTGGACAGTGAAATAATTGAAGCTGTTCCCACAGATGGCCTGTTTGAGGACAGTCCCAGTGACGAAGAACAAATTGGTGCGAGTTACACTGAGCTGGAATGGGCTATGAAAATTAATGAACAGGGAAAGGAACTTACAGATTTCTCAGGAAGGCAGCAGGAGGTTTTAAGGATATATAGACGACTTAACCGGGCAAATCAACATAAGATCAACCCTATTCCTGTCTGTGAAATACCCGTTCATCTTAAAAATTAAACACTTTATCGAATAAACACCTCAGGCGGCAGAAGTAAAGGATTTATCTGTTAATTTTAATAATTCAATTTATCTAACCAACTAAATTGCATCGCCCCTACCTCTGTAATATTAGTGTTAATCACGCTATATGAGTACTATATTAATTGCAGACCATCATCCCATTACCAGAGTGGGTATAACTTCCTTGCTTAGTGAGAATGAGGACCTGGAGGTAATAGGGAATGTTACCAGCGGGCAGGAACTTTTTAAGTATTTAAAGAGCAATGAACTTCCTGATGTCCTGGTCATTGAACTGGACCTTCCTGAGATTAACGGGATAAATGCCCTGCGAACCATTAAAAGCCAGTTTCCGGGCACAAAAATGCTCATCTTCAGTTGTCATCCCGAAGAAATGTATGCCATAAGTGCCATAAAGGCCGGAGCTTCCGGATATCTGGCAAAAACCGTCTCTACAGATATCTTACAACAGGCCATACAGCAGGTTGCCCGAGGCGGGATTTATCTCAATAAAAATATTACCGACAGGATAAACTCGGGGGTTTCTCAAAGCAACGGACTTATTTCTAAATTCAAGAAACTTTCCACCAGGGAAGCAGAGGTCTTGAATATGCTGGCAACCGGTAAACGGAATAAAGAGATCGCTGAGGTTTTGGATATTAATGAAAAAACCGTGAGCACCTATAAGACCAGGCTTCTTAAGAAACTTAAGGTAGACAATCTCGCAGACCTAATTCACCAAACCAGGCTGCTACAATTACATACTACATAACCCTGTTAAGCTTATTGGAGAGTACTTTTTTAAGGGACAGGTAGTCCATTATATCCTCCATTGTCGCACTGGGATCTTCCGGCTTTTTATCTTTTATTTCCTTGGAGAGTTCATCTATTTTTTCACTAATAAGGAATCGGCGAAGGGATAAGATGGTCTCATTAACCAACCTTGAAATTGTAAGGTCTTTAGTTTTGACCATAATTTCCATTCTTTCCCAGTCGTGAAGAACGTACTGCTCCTCCTCCATTAGCAAAGTTGTAACTTCTGAGGACAGATCCTGATCGAGGTGATTTATAAATTTTTCCAAATTAAGTTCTCCCTGCTCAGTTAAGTATCCAATGATCCTGGTGTAAATATCCCGAAACTTTTCATTAGTGAAGGCAATTTCATCCTCCTGTAGGTCCAGAAATATTTTTTCAAAGACCTTGGCTTTCTGTAATTCGGGTTCCAGAACCAATTCTCCCTTTTCGTTCTCCTTAAGGACCAAGTCTTCAAATTCCTCTTCCACAGTTCCATAAAGCATTAAGATACTTATGATCTTTCGTTCCAGCTCAAAGAGTTCATCGACTTTTGGAGTGGCCTGTGGGGTGTCCCTTACGACCTCAAATGATTTGGTTTTAGATGATTTTGCAGGGGCAGCTTTTCCCTCCTTCGCCAGCATCTGGGAAAGTGTTGAAAAGAGCACTTCTTCTGAAATATCCATGATTCGCGAGCATTCCTGGATATAGACTTCCTGCTGGATCTGGTTTGGGATCTTGGCAATGCTTGAAACCATATCCTGAATTAGTCCGGCCCTTTTTACCGGGTCATTCTTTGCATCCTGGTAGAGCAAAGAAGCCTTATATTCTATAAAATCTGTAGCATTTTCATTAAGATATTCCTGTAGCTCCTCGCTGGAATTTTTTCGGGCAAAGCTGTCCGGGTCTTCCCCATCCGGGAATACACATACCTTTACATTCATTCCCTGCTCCAGGATAAGATCTATACCTCTTATGGAGGCACGCATTCCTGCCGCATCCCCGTCAAAAAGAACGGTGATATTCTTTGTAAGCCTGTTAATGAGCCTAATTTGATCTGAGGTGAGCGAAGTTCCGGATGAAGAAACCACATTCTGTATCCCGCTTTGATGGAACTGGATCACATCTGTATATCCTTCTACAAGGTAGCAGTTATCTTCTTTGGCTATGCTTTGCTTGGCGTGATAAATTCCATAGAGCACCTTGCTTTTATGATAGATCTCGCTTTCCGGAGAATTTAAGTATTTGGCTGCCTTCTTGTCATTGATTAAAATTCGGCCTCCGAATCCCAGTACCCTTCCGGACATGGAATGAATTGGAAACATTACTCGGCCTTTGAATCGGTCAAATTGTTTCTCCCCTTTAACAATGGTGAGACCGGTTTTTTCCAGGTAATTAAGTTTATAACCTTTACCCAGAGCTTCATTGGTAAAAGCATTCCAGTCATCCAGGCAGTAACCCAACGCAAATTTTTCTATAGTTTCTTTGGTGAATCCTCTTTCAGTAAAATAACTAAGGCCAATAGCCTTACCAGGATCTGTTTTTAAAAGCGTGTTTTGAAAATACTTACTTGCAAATTCAGAAACCAGGTACATACTTTCCCGCTCATCTGCCTGTTGCTTCTGCTCATCATTCTGAAGGGTTTCCTCGATCTCTATATTATATCTTTTTGCAAGGTATTTAATAGCCTCGGGGTAAGTAAAATGTTCGTGCTCCATAAGGAAGGCCACAACATTCCCACCCTTCCCACTGGAGAAATCTTTCCATATTTGTTTCACCGGGGAAACCATAAAACTGGGTGTGCGTTCTTCAGAAAAAGGGCTTAAGCCTTTAAGGTTAGACCCGGAGCGCTTTAACTGTACGAAATCACCAAGTACCTCCTCTACACGGGCGGTCTCAAATACCTGATCTATAGTGTTTTTTGAAATCAAATCTTAATGGGAATATGTATGCAAGATGCAACAAAATGCAGGAACAAAAAAGAGAACAATTTTCAAATAAATGAAAACTATCCTCTTTAAACATCTTAGCAGAATGTTACTTTTTAAACATCAAAACCTGCGCCATATTTTAATCTTATTCTAATACCAACATCACATGGCTAAACTTTAACGTTTTTCTCAATTCAAATCAAACCGCACTCCTAAAGAAACATTCCGAATTTCCACGTTTGGTTCCATAAAAATAGGATTAAGGTCATACTTTGCATAAAGAGAAGTAGCTCCCCAACCCACATAACCACTTAAGCCATATACCATGTCGTTAGTATTGAAATCATTTTTCATCTTTCGCTTCATGCTTTCTCCGTCTTCTTTATATTTTAGTTTTTGTCTTTCGCCTATGTTATACCCAATAAATCCTCCTAACCCAACCTTAAATTTTTTAGCGGTAGAAAACCAATACCCCCAATTTGTTTTAGCTTTATCTGAAGGTCCAAATTCAAAATGAAGGGGAATCACCAGGTTATCCATCCGGAATTTTGATTTATCAAGATCCAGGGGAAAAGTCTCCAGTACTGTCATATCTCCATCCTCTACAAAATACCTGTTATCCGTGGGTTTAAGGCCGTTGAACTGAAATGAGATTCCGTACTTCACTCTCAACCAGTTTGAACTCTTAAATACCCTGGTCCTCCAGGCAAGCCCAAGCTCGAAAAATCTACTTCCGGCAAGTTTAAAGTCTGAATCCCCTATTGCCCCTCCTTCTTCCAGAGCATTGTTAAAACCTGCAGCCACCACCAGGTGGGTAGATGTGCGGTTATAATTACTTATTACCAAGGGCACTTTCTCTTCTGTTCTCTCCGGAAGATTTTCTTCCTGGGCCTGTAATAACGGCACTTGCAGACAGAAAAAGATGAACAATAAAAAATGTGGTGTTTTCATTTTGTTGGTTGTTATAATTACCAGGAACATATTTGCCAGTCACAGGTAATCTCTGCAAGTTACGGATACAGGTCAATTAAAGAAAAATAATTTTTGGAGCAAATTTAGGCATGAAAAGGTGCCCGGGATTTCCAGCAGTCACTAGTTCGTCATTGTAATTGGATGATAAAAGGACACTAGAAACTAATCCACATCAAATCTCAAACCTACAGACAAATTGCGCAACTCTACATTAGGGTCCTTAAAAATTGGATTAAGATCATACTTTACATAAAGAGCTGTACTCCCAAGGCTTAGGTAGCCGCTTACCCCATAAATAAAATCATTTGTATTGTAATCACCCTTTAATTTCTCTTTAACCTTATCACCATCTTCCCGGTATTTTAGTTTTTGTCTTTCGCCTATATTAAATCCTGCATATCCCCCAATTCCAATTTTGATCATTTGATCTGTGGAATATCTTATATAATCTTTCCTTTCAATTTTTTTGGAAGGGCCAAATTCAAAATGAAGCGGAAACACCAGGTTGTCCATCCTAAATTTTGATTTGTCCAGTTCTATTGGAAATTGCTCCAAAGTAGTAAGACCATCTTCGGTAACAAAATAGCGGTTATCGGTGGGTTTTAGTCCGTTGAACTGAAAAGAAACCCCGTATTTCAACCTTAAGAAGTTAGAGTTATCAAATACCCGGGTTTTCCAGGCCCAGCCTATTTCAAAAAATCTGCTCCCCGCCAGTTTAAAATCCAAATCATCAATTGAACTGTCTGGAGTAAGAGCATTGTTAAACCCAACAGCCAGAACCAGGTCGCTTTTAGTTCTTTTATCATACTTGCGCTCTGTCGCGTTGTTATTCATACTAATATGCAAGACTTTTCCGGCATCAAATATAGAGATCCGGCTCTCAAATTCCCTATTGCGCTCCTCAAGTGCAATCTTATTCTCCAGGATGGCAATCCTGTTCTCGATATTTCGTGCGTGTTTTTCTGCCGCTTCGTTTTTAAGTGCATTAGCCTTTTCTGCAGAGATCATATCTCTTTCCAGCCTGTTGTTAATACCTTGAATAGTATATTTTAGTTGCTCTTTTTCCTCGCTAATAATTTTTTCTTTTTCCTTTTCAAAATATTCAATATTCTGAATGCTCTGTTTCTCCCTTGTAGCGGGAATGGTATCCGTTTGTGCTTTCAGGTCAGAAAAAACAAGGCCGGAAATAGTAATTACGATGTAAATAACAAGTGTTTTCATGATGAGTGTTTTTACCCCATTCCTGCCTTCCCGTTTTGGGAAGGCTTAAGAAAAGAGTTGATTGATGAATGAATGATTAAAAATTGATTGATTGATTTTTTAATAATTGCGGTTTGCTACTGCTGTGCGGGCTTTGAGATAGCCTTCTTTCATAATATCAAAGACTTTTTCCCGGAAGGATTGTTCCATTTCCATTTCCACATCCCATAGCAGCGAAGAAGCATCTATGGTTTCCCCGGCAAGATAAACTGTCCTTTCCTTCGAAATTCGGGCAGCTGCCATCATAAGAAGGGAATCAACTTCCGCCTCTGCCAGGTCATCATTCTTAGCCAGGTTTGAAGTTACAGCAGCTATAGCATCTTCAAGACTTGCAGGCTGTGTCTCAATCGTTTCCTCTTTTACTACCTCTGCAACAGCAATTTCTTCTGAAACGGTTTCAACCTCATACACAATCTCTGCAATTGCTTCCTTCCGCGGGGCAGGAGTATTTTTTATCG
>DATHWA010000116.1:0-3648 GCA_035461025.1 Gillisia sp.
CTGCGGGAGATTCACCTGAAAGAGAATTTGCGCCGAATTGTGTCTTTGGTTCCCAGCCAAACTGAATTATTATGTGACCTGGGCCTTGAAGATGACCTGGTGGGAGTAACAAAATTCTGTGTACATCCCACTCATATTCGAAAAACCAGTGAAGTAGTAGGAGGTACAAAGGAGGTGCATTTCGATAAAATTCGGGAACTTAGACCGGATATCATTCTGTGCAATAAAGAGGAGAATACTGAAGAAATGGTGGCGAAACTTGAAGAAATTGCCCCTGTACATGTTTCTGATATTGCAACCTTTGAAGATTCTCTGGAATTAATAAGTCAGTACGGCAAAATGTTTGGAGTTGAGCATCTAACATTTAGGCTTATTGAAAACCTGAAAAATGCCAAAAACAGCTTTAATGCAAGCCTGAAAACGGAAACAAAATTAAGAGTGGCTTACTTCATCTGGAGGGAGCCGTGGATGCTGGCCGGCCACGATACCTTCATAAATACTTTGCTGGAAATAAACGGATGGGAAAACGTGATCAAAGATAAGGGAGATCGCTATCCCGCAATAGATCTTCAATCTCTGGAGTCTTTAAAACCGGACCTAATCCTGCTTTCCTCAGAGCCCTTCCCGTTTAAGGAAAAGCACAAAGAGGAAATTTCCAAATACTTTCAAGGAAGAATTGAACTGGTGGACGGGGAATATTTTAGCTGGTATGGCTCCCGTTTACTTCACGCTTTTGACTACTTCAGGAAATTTCAGATAAAATTATCCAACTTACGGTAGTTCATCCTCCTAAGTTGTTCCCGGATCTTTCGTGCCCTTTCATTTATCTTATCGCTCTTTTCCTTGTCCACTAATGCCAAATTGTATGCGCGATTCATCAATTGCGTATATTTATGGCTCAAGCGATCCTCTTCACTACTGAATAAAAATCCAAACATCACATAATCATTTGAGTATTACAAAAGTAGACCCGGCTTTTGGTAAAATCTCCTAAGCTCAGGTTAAATGAATGGTAAAGTTTTCAAAAGCTTAAAGAGGAAATGTTAACAAAATTAATCCTGCAGGGCAAAAACCCTCTGTAACAACTGTGTAGACCTTGCTCCAAAATTGTTTCTTATTTCCTTTTCTTCCAAAGCAATCATTGTAAATACACCCTCAAGTGCCTCCTGTGTAACATAATCGGCAAGGTCAGGATTAACCTTCGTTGTCAATGGCAGGGAATTATACCTGTCAATAATATTTGTCCAAACCTGGGTGGCACCAACCCTGTCAAGGGAACTTTGAATCACCGGGTTAAATTTGGAATATAAGGGAGTTGCGGTTTTTGTGTTCAAATAAGTAGTGGCAGAGGTGTCGTTGCCTAACAGGATATTCCGCGCATCTGTAAATGTGATCTCCTGTACGGCGGTAACAAAAATGGGTGTGGCTTCTTTTACAGCATCCTCTGCAGCACGATTAAGAACTCTAAGTCCTTCATCTGCCAGGGAATTAAGTCCAATATCCCTTAAGGTTTTATCAACTTTCTGCAACTCTGGAGGCAAGGTAATGCGTACGAGTTCGTTTTGGAAAAATCCATCTTCCTGAGTAAGTTTTGTAACCTGTTTATCTATACCAAAATCAAGTGCCTGGCGAAGCCCGGAAGCAATTTCAGTATTGGAAACGCCATAGCCGCCCTGGGGTAGCTGCCCTGCGATACTTTGTAGCTCTGCACACCCGGAAAATATTGGTAACAATAATAAAAGGAGGAATTTTTTCATAGTAGTGATTTATTCAAATGTATAGTTTTCTATTTTAATGGTCTTTTTTAAGATAATTAAGCTGGGCAAAAGTAGTGATAGGGAGCAGTTGCAACTGGTAAGAAAATGTTAATGCGCTGTATTCTAATTTTTTTCCCCTTAACTTACCCGTGGCTAAGTATATAATGAATGCAAATAGTAAATTCTCTGGGCAAAGCGCTCTTTAAGCAGCGCATTGGTCAAATTGACCATTTCAGAACTCATCCTGAAGAGGTTCAGCAAAAAAATCTACAATATCTCCTGCGACAGGCTGTCAAAACGGAGTACGGCAGGAAATATGATTTTTCCTCTATAAAATCCTTGAGCGATTTCAGCCAACGGGTTCCATTGACTTCTTACGAAGATTTATTGCCATTTATAAATAGAATGCTTAAAGGCGAACAGAATATACTTTGGCCCACGCCTGTGAAATGTTTTGCCAAATCTTCAGGAACCACAGGGGATTCCAGTAAACTTGTGCCTGTCACCCGGGAAAGCCTTATAAATAGTCACTTCCAGGGAGGCCGGGATATGATTGCACTTTATTTACAAAACTACCCCGATTCAAAAATGTTCCTGGGGAAAAATCTTTCTATTGGCGGGAATCAGGAAAGCAGAAGATCTAATGTAGATCCGGATGTTTATATTGGTAATATTTCTGCAATTGTGATGAAATATCTCCCTTTCTGGGCTCAATATAAACGAACCCCCGGTTTGGATGTTACTATGATGGAAAGCTGGGAAGAGAAAATAAAAATGATGGCCAGCATAACCCCGCGTGAAAATGTTACCAGTATGGCGGGTTCTCCTATGTGGCTCATTCTTCTTTTACAACAAATATTTAATGAAAAGAAGGTGAATTACCTAAAGGATGTTTGGCCAAACCTGGAAGTGTTTTTTCATGGTTCTGTTTCTTTCCTTCCGTACAAACCGCTTTTTGACTTAATGGACAGCGATGGCAGTATGAGATACCAGGAGGTCTATAATGCTACAGAAGGTTTTTTTGGTTTACAGGACAGGCAGGATGATCCTTCCCTGCTTTTAATGCTTAATTACCAGATCTACTATGAATTCATTGCTGAAGAGGATTTCCTTAGTGAGCAACCCGCGACCAAAACCCTGGAGGAGGTAGAGCTTCATAAAAATTATAGCATGGTAATTTCCACCAGCTCCGGTTTATGGAGGTATAAAATTGGAGATACAATAAGGTTCACAGAGAAAAACCCGTACAGATTTATTATAAGTGGCCGAACAAAAAATTGTATCAATATTTTTGGGGAAGATCTTTTTGTGGAACACGCAGAGAAAGCAATGATCGATGCGTGTGCTAAAACCGGGGCAATTTTAGAAAACTTCAGCGCGGCTCCCAGATTCTATGATAACAAAAATAAAGGCTGTCATGAATGGGTGGTAGAATTTATAAAGGAACCGGAAAATTTGACCACCTTCAGCAGTTATCTTGATAATGAGTTGTGCAGGCTTAATGATGACTATAAATCGAAGCGCGCGGGCAATTCAGCTATTACAGAACCTGTTGTGCACTCTGTTGCCACAGGAACTTTTTATGGGTGGCTTAAAAAGAATCACAAACTGGGCGGACAACACAAGATACCCCGTCTTTCTAATAAGAGGGATCTTATAGAGGAATTACTGCAGAACAATTCGCGGGATACCAGTTGTGCTCTCTAAAATAAAAATCCCTTTTTTTATTATATTTTCAATCACTTTGGCCCATTTACGCCTCCTTGTTAAGTTCTCTCTATATAGGCAGAGCTTTTTTAAGGAAATTCGTAAATTGCGGCACCTTAAAAAAGATTTTCAACAATGGAAGTACAAGCTCCTTATAAACCCACAAATAAAGTAAGAATAGTAA
>DATHWA010000117.1:0-9051 GCA_035461025.1 Gillisia sp.
ACATACGGAAAGAGCACCAGCTAAATGTAATGGATATTAATTATGTGAGTCCTTTCAATGTTTCAGATCTATACAGGGAACAAATGGAGATTAATCCTAACCTTGCAAGGATAATTGAAAGACAATTAATATTTGGACCAACTTATACATTTACCTACACCAATACAATGCAGACTGCCCGGAAACACACCTTTTATTATCAGGGCCATGCCGACCTTGCCGGGAACGTTACCGGACTTATAACAGGAGCTGATATTGATTCAGGCGATCCTGTAACTATTTTTGATGTTCCCTTTTCCCAGTATGTAAAAACTGAAAATGACTTTAGACATTACTGGAGGCTTAATAGAGGTCTTGATCTTGCTAGCAGAATAGATATAGGTATAGGATTTCCTTACGGGAATTCCAGGGAACTTCCATTTATTAAACAGTTTTTTATGGGTGGTGTAAATAGTATAAGGGCATTTAGAGCCAGATCTGTTGGTCCCGGGACGTACAATCCTGAAACAGAGGCTTCCAGCTTTTTGCCCGACCAGTCCGGGGATATAAAACTTGAACTTAATACCGAATTAAGGGCTCACCTCTTTAGTGTTGTGGAAGGAGCGCTGTTTGTAGATGCAGGAAATATCTGGCTAATGAATGAAGACCCAAACAAACCTGGGGCAGAATTTTCCAAGGATTTTATGAAAGAACTCGCTGTAGGTACCGGGTTTGGATTACGCTTTGATTTTAGTTTCTTAATCCTACGTACAGATCTCGCTTTTCCGCTACGAGTTCCTCACCGGCCGGAAGGTGATCGCTGGGTTTTTGATAACATAGACTTTGGAAGTGGCAATTGGAGAAGGGAAAATTTGGTATTCAATTTGGCGATTGGGTATCCGTTTTAGGGGTTATGAGTTATGGGTTAGGTGTTATGAGTTATGAGTTAAGGGTATGATTTAACTAATTTGAACTTTTCTCCTTTTTTCGAGTTTAATTTTTTGTTTAACCACGGAGTTAATGGAGGTTAAAATGGAGTTTCACGGAGTAATTTTTAACCTACAACTTACAACCCTACAACCTACAACAAAAAAACTGCTGCGCAGCTTTTTTTATACCCGTCCAGACTTTCCTCTTTCCACTCTCCTCTTTCCACTAAAAAAGGGGCCGAAGCCCCTTAAAATTATACGACCTCCTTAAAGGAGACCTAATATAGTTTATTCTACAATTGTAGCTTCTTCCCCGCTAGTAGTATCTACTTCCTCCTCTATAGGAGCCTCTTCAATTACTTCCTCTTCCATTACCGGAGATTCCATAACTTCAGTTTGGGTATCTTCAGTAGTTTCTACTGTAGTTTCTTTACAAGAAGTAAAACTAAATACCATTGCGATAGCTGCAAAAGTTAAAATTGATTTTTTCATTTTGAAAAATAGTTATTGTTTATTTTATGAGCCAAATGTATGTGATTTTCCCACTCAATTAACATTCTTCTAAAAATAATTTTTCCCATATTTCAAACGTTTGCGGCAACTGTTTAGAAAAAATCCACAACTCTGCCCAGCTTTAAAAAAGGAGAGGAAACCGATTTTAAGCTTCTATCTCCAATCATTTTCAATTAATAATAACCCATAACAGTTCATATCCAGGGTTTTGTAAAGTGGGGTTAATTAGCAAGGATTATTGGGGAGCATTTTCCTCCTGATATCTATTCCCGCAAATTAACCTCTTTCACTTTGTAAGACTCATTGCTTATAACCGTTATAAGTCCCTTTACGTTGGCTCTTGTTTTAACATAAAATATTGGCTGTGCCTTCCCGTATTTCTTCACTTTAATTGCATTCAAATTCTGACAAAAAAAGGAAATCGCCCAATAAAGGACGATTTCCAATTCGTAAATGTTTATTACTTTAATTTATTAGTACCCTGTGGATGAAGACGGGTTTGAAATATCTTCTCTCGGTGCCTGTGCACGTTTGGTAACAGTTGCCGGTCTTAACTCTGTTATTGGAGTCGTATCGATCTTGGCAACCCCCGCTAGTACATGGGTATTTGTGGTATCATAAAATAATGGGAAATCGTTTGGTCCGGGTTCTATTACAGAGGCACAGGCTATAGTTAGCTCATTTATGCCTTCCATAATTGGATGCACCCGGTTGGACGTTGATGGAATGGTTGTGTAGTTACAATCCAAAGCCCCCCCCGTATTGTGTAAAACAGCACCCATACTTAAAAGGAACTGGTTTTGAACAGTGATGTGCTCATAAAAACCTTCCCATTCTCCTACAAAAATGAGTCTGCCTCCCTGGGCTGCAAAGGCTTTAAAAGCGTTAATTTCTTCAACAGAGTACGCCACTGTAGGCATCACCAAAAATATTACTTTCACATCTGAAGGAATATTATTTAGTGAACCAGGGGTAGAGAAAACATCCTGAATCGTAAAACCTTCATTGGTAATCACACTTCGCATCGTGCCCCATCCGGTGTCATTGCACTCTGTATTTGAAAAACATCTTGCACTTCGCCCTCTGTCCATAATCACAACATCTCCATTGTTTCTGGAACCAGTAGTGGTATAGGTAACAAGGTTTTGTACCAGCCGCACATTATCCTCATCTTCCATCGCATTAACATCAAAAATATTCATGTCATTGAACACTACTATATCTCTACCCGGTACAGTTATAGCTTCACATCCAACTTCATCCACTTCTACACCCGCAGGGGTGCCAGGACATTCATCAATTTCGTTACGTACACCGTCATTGTCGCAGTCTGCATTAGGATCGTTAGGATTACATTCTCCATTTCCTCCATTTCCACCTTCCTCAAACAAATTGGGAGAATCGTCAAGATTACAATCTCCATGTCTAAAATGGAAGTAATCATTATTATCATCGCCATCAAAAAGTCCCCTCACATCCTCGTCTGTAATTACGCCAGATCGAATTATTTCTTCAGTTACAGCACCGTAGGCATCAGAACTTAGAAGTGTAATCTCGAAGTAGTATTCATCCAGACCGGCAGTATCCGGCAATGCAAAACAAACCGGGGTACCGGCATAATCCCCTGCATCATTTAATTCAACAGTGTTAGAAACGTCACTATATAGAAGTGCTCCCTGGGTTTCATTGCTGTAACTCCATACACTCACACTAAATTCAGCCGGATAATGTCTTCCTGTTTCATCACAATAATTTCCGAATATACAGAATTCAATAGCCTGTGTAGCATCAAGGTCAAAGAATAAATAACCATATTCATTCACCAATCTGTCGTCATAACAAAGTACACTTACGTCTACGTACTTTTTAACTCCTGCTCGAAGAGAAATATCCAGTGGAAGTGGAAAATCTACCCAGGGTGACATTTCACTTCCCGCAATTGGAGCTACCCAAATTACAGTACCATCTGCAGAGTGAACAGAAAAATAGTCCAGGGAATAATCTCCGGGCTCAAGTTCCAGTTCTGCAACTTCCTCAGTAAACAATTGTCCAGCTACCAGGTCAATTCTAAATGGGGAACCATCTGAACCCACAACATTTACTCCCCCGCTGGAAAGAATAATTTCAACGTAAACCACATCATCATCTGAACAGACCGGGATGTCCCCAACCACCTGTTTGAGTGAGTTTCGGTTAACATTAAGATCGTCTAGCATGGCTCCAAAGGAGATTGTTGCCTTTTCATTATTCAAAGGGGCCAACCCTTCCTCCTCGGTGCCACAGGAAGTAAAGAATAATGCAAACATTACCATAAAACATGTGTAAAGTTTTAAATTTCTCATAATTAAAAATATTTAGCTTGGTTAATTTCCTTAAAATTAAATATTTAATTATCAGTTACTTATAGGGGATTACCCTAGTTTTTGATAGAATTTTAAGAGTTAAGCTGAATAGGATTTAAGATTTCTTTCACAAAACACATGTTTTTTGCCAAACATGCTGACTCCCGAAAGAGGGCGCAACCTCACGATTTATGATTTTAGGTTATCATAAAATAAAAATCTTGTCGTATATTTAGTAATGTACTCTAAACCTGAAGGATATGTCTTCAACACTACACCATCGCCGCTCTGCAAATGAAAAATCCATTGATGAACTCCAGGATGATACCTCAAGGTGGGAGGATCTATTTCAGATAAATACTGAGGAGATTAGATTTTTAAAACAATTTCTCACTTCAGATATTTTTGAGGGAAATATTCCAAATCTCTATGAGAAACTTCAGGACTTTTTCATGGAGTTAGAGGATCTTAAATCAGAAAAAATCGACTTGCACGAGCAATTGCGCAATCATAGAAATGACCTTAACGGGATGATGGAGTGTGAAGATATAAGTTGTGAAACCTTCTACTACCAGCAACACCAAAATCTTTCAGATAAAATAGAAAATCATCTGGAAAAGGTGCAGGATCTTAAAATGAAGATTATAAGATTCAGTACTCCTCTACTTAAGAAAAACAATGCATAGGTGACATAATTGCAGTCTTTGCGTCATACAGTCGGAAAAATTCAGATTATAAGAATAATTTTCCGCAGACAATTATTTCCTGTTCATCTTTCCCATTTAATTAACTGCTTAACAGCAACACTTCCAACGTCCTGCTCTCAAAGGGCCCCGCGATTAAGATATATAATTTATTCCCGCCGGTCTCACTCCTTACCCCATCTCCTTGAAAGAATTTATAAGTTTTCCTCCTTCTACCTCCGGATTGCATGGTCTTTGCGCCTTTATAGATAATGAAATTGATCTTAAACAGATCTGGAAAATTAATAATCAAAAAATAAGGAATGAGATTACTTGTAATTGGAGCCGGAAATATGGGATTAACCTATTCTGAAGGAATGGCAAATTCTACTTTATTAAACCGTCACAAATTAATGATCTATGATAAATCACCTGAACTGGTAGTGTCACTTAGTAAAATTGACCATTTTGATGTATACGACAATATAGAAGAGTGCCTACCCGATGCAGATGTAGTTTTTCTGGCTGTAAAACCTTACCATGTTGATGGATTATTTGAAGAGATAAAACCATTGGTGAATAATGACCAGATCTTTGTCTCAATAATGGCAGGAGTGACCATTGAAAAAATACAAGCAGGGCTTGGGGTTACTAAAGTGGTGAGAGCCATGCCTAATTTACCAGCCCAGGTTGGAAAAGGAGTTACTTCTTACACGGAAGCTAAAGAAGTTTCACGAGTAGAATTACTAATGATAAGAAACCTTCTTGATACTACCGGAGAATCTATAAAAGTTGAAAACGAAAATTATATTGATGCTTCTACAGGAATTTCCGGTAGTGGCCCCGCTTATGTTTTCTATTTCATGCAGTCAATGTTGGAAGCAGCCTTAAAAATGGGCTTTTCCAAAAACGACTCCAAAGTCCTGGTATCCCAAACTTTTGAAGGAGCTGTAGAACTATTTAATCAAAGTGACCTTTCTCCAGAGACCTGGATGGAAAGAGTGGCTTCCAAAGGTGGTACAACAAGGGCAGCATTGGACTCTATGGAAGATAATAATGTAAAGGAATTGATCAAGGATGCCGCGTATGCAGCTTTTGACAGGGCTGTGGAATTAGGTAAGCAATAAGTTTATAATCAAAATTAGATTTTGAAAATGAATAATATGGAAGTGAAAAGAATTGTAGTAAAAGTTGGTACCAATGTAATGACCAATAAAGACAACAGGATTCTGGGACCGGTTTTAAAACATCTCGTAGAACAAATAGCAACATTATATGAGCAGGATATTATGGTAGTATTGGTTTCTTCAGGTTCTGCTATCGCAGGAAAAGAAATCCTTGGAGAAATAAGTATTACAGAACCTTCAAAAAGACGCCAGGTATATTCATCTGTTGGTCAACCTAGAATGATGAGGCATTATTACAGCATATTTCATGATTATGGAATGCGTTGTGCCCAGGTCTTGGCAACAAAGAGGGATTTTAGCCCGGGACTGCACCGGGAGAATATGATAAATTGTTATGAATCTTTACTTGCTGAAGGGATAATACCAATCGCCAATGAAGATGATGCAGTATCTGTGACTATGTCTATGTTCTCTGATAATGATGAGCTGGCAAGCCTGGTAGCTGAACTTATTCACGCAGATGCTTTGATCATTTTAAGTGATACTGAAGGGCTATATACAGGACATCCTGATGCAGTCGATTCAGAAAAATTATCTAAGGTCCAGATAGATGAGAATGTAGAGAAATATGTTCAGGAATCCGGAAAAGGGGAAGGTGAAGGACGCGGGGGTATGGAATCCAAAATAAAGATAGCAAAGGGAACCGCAGCAAAGAACATCACCACCTATATCGCAAATGGAAAAAGGCCAAATGTGATCCTGGATATAGTTGCAGGGAAACCTGTAGGAACCAAATTTACGGCTTAGGATTAGTCGTTAGTCGTTAGTCGTTAGTCGTTAGTCGTTAGTGGCTAAGGGGATAAATGTAGATTGAGAAATAAAAATAAAAAATAGAAAAATATGAAGTTGATTGATACAAATACCAAGAATAACGTTCTTAAATCCATGATGCAAATCCTGGATAAAAGAAAAGAGGAAATTATAAAAGCTAATAAAGAGGATCTAAATGCTTTTGGAGAGACGAGTGGTGCAATGTATGACCGGCTAATCGTTGATGAGAATAAAGTAGATGGAATGATCCAGAGCGTAAAAGAGGTGATGGAGCAGGAAGATCCTGTGGGACAGGAAATTTCACACAGGGTGTTGGATAGCGGGCTGGATATTACAAATAGAACAGCACCATTTGGCACTATAATGATCATTTATGAATCAAGGCCGGATGTTACTATTGAGGCAGCGGTCCTGGCTTTTAAAGCGAATAATAAAATTTACCTCAAAGGAGGTAAAGAAGCAAATCACAGTAACGAAATTTTGGTTCAATGCTGGCATGAAGCACTTAAAGAGAATGAGCTGGAAACAAACTGGATAGAATTGCTCCAGCTTAACCGTGAAGAAACCCAGGAGTTTTTGAAAAACCCGCCGGAAAAACTGGACCTTATTGTTCCCCGTGGTGGAGAAAGGCTTATTGCATTCGTAAAACAACATTCTACAGGCGCAGTGCTTGTAAGTGGTCGTGGAAATAATTTTCTGTATGTTTCCCAAAATGCAGATTTTGACACAGCCAAAAAAGTGATCCTTAACGCTAAAACAGACAAGATCTCCGGATGTAACGCCCTGGATAAGGTTCTGGTAGACAAAGGTCTTCCCAATTATGAGGAAAAACTTAAAGAACTGCAGGAGCTTATGAAGAAAAATCAGGTAGAGATTTTGGTTGATGAAGAGGTAAGTAAAGTTCTTTCTAATGAAGAGAAGATCCCTGAAGAAGATACCTGGTACGAGGAATTTCTTGCAATGAAGATCGTTATAGGAAGTGTGGAAGATATAGAGGAAGCTATTGAGAAGATAAACAAATACTCAGGAGGACATTCTGCTTCTATTATCACTACCAAAAAGGATGAAGCCCTAAACTTTATGGAACAGGTAGACAGTGCAGCCGTTTATCACAATGCCTCTACCCGTTTTACAGACGGTGGGCAAATGGGTGTGGGAGCTGAACTGGCTATAAGCACAGATAAACTTCACCATCGCGGGCCACTTGGTTTGAAACAGCTGGTGACCAATAAATATTATGTATTGGGAGATGGTCACATTCGGGCATAAACTGTAGAAATATAAAAGCAAAAATGGCTGCCCTTTGGCAGCCATTTTTTTTTGAACCCGGTTTTGGGCCCGGTTTTCTGAGCCCGGTATTCCTTTTATTTTGATGTAGAAAGGACAATGGTAATTAAAAATTCTCTTATAAAACTGTAACTTTCCGGCCGCAATTGGAACCAATATATAAACTTATATTAAACACATGAAAAGATTAATGTATTTCCTGGCTGTACTTACAGTAACCTACAGTTGTAAATCCACCCGGGAACTTGACCCTGTAACCCCACAGGACGTAGAGGTAAAAATTGATTTGGTGAATGTAAAAGATGACCGGGTGATGGTAACAGTGG
Source organism: Gillisia sp. (assembly GCA_035461025.1). Lineage (GTDB taxonomy): Bacteria > Bacteroidota > Bacteroidia > Flavobacteriales > Flavobacteriaceae > Gillisia. The sequence continues at coordinate 8,018 of DATHWA010000117.1, forward strand.
ATCCAGGAAAATTCACAACATCACAAACTACTTTCTATATTCCAACTACTGTTCCCGGAACATATTCCATCGATAATTATGGAGAGTTAATCCAGGATTTCAAAGCATATGATTACCTGGGCAAAGAGCTGCTTCTTGCGAAAACCGATGATAACTCCTGGCTTATTGATAACGCCCAGGATCTGGATAAAATAACATATTGGGTTAATGATTCTTATGATATGGAAGGAGAAAAAGGGATTTTCTCCCCATCTGGGACTAACATCGATAAAGACCGAAATTTCATGCTTAACCTTCACGGTTTCGTAGGCTATTTTGATGGGTTAAAAGAGCAGCCATATAAATTAATAATTGAAAGACCGGAAGGCCTCTTTCCCGGGACCGCAATGCAACTTTCCCGAACTCTGGATAAAAAAGACGCCCCATCTGTATTCACAGATACTTACAATGCCAAACGATATTTTGAGATAATAGATAACCCAATAATGTATGCGGCTCCGGATACAACACATATTAAAACCGAAGGGATCAATGTATTGCTTCACGTTTATTCCCCCGGGAAGGTTTATAATGCACAAACTATACGGCCGGGAATAGAAAAAATGATCACTGCCCAAAAAAGATTTCTGGGAGAAATAGATAACACTTCCAATTACGCAATCCTGCTTTACCTTGCAGATACTCAAAATATTGACGCAAGAGGATATGGAGCTCTTGAACATCATACCTCTACTGTTGTGGTACTTCCGGAAACAATGCCTTTGGAAGCACTTAATAAATCAATGACAGATGTGGTTTCCCACGAATTTTTCCATATTCTCACCCCTCTTAATGTGCACTCAAATGAGATACATTATTTTGATTACAACGAGCCTAAAATGTCTCAGCATCTATGGATGTACGAAGGAGTAACTGAATATTTCGCACATCTCTTCCAGGTAAACCAGGGGCTTATTGACAATGCTGAATTCTATACAAGAATTGCCGATAAGATTGAAAATTCTCAAAATTTTGATGATACGGTTCCCTTTACT
>DATHWA010000118.1:0-3448 GCA_035461025.1 Gillisia sp.
CCATCGCTTAGGTCATGCATTTTTAGCTTGCGGCCGTGCATATCCTCTGTGGTGATCAAATTGGTGAGGCCTGTATGCACCACTTCCTTTGTTTTCAAAAAATCCGGGATCACGCCGGTGACTTCCCCATCATTTTCCAGCGCCCCTTGGGCCACCTGCCCCATTAATCCTAATCGGCTGCCTCCAAAAACAATCTCAATTTGCTGCCCCGCAAGAAACGCGCCCACATTATAAGCTTCTTCAAAGATAGCAGGGTCATTACCATCACTACTCGCACAAAAAATTGCCAAACTTTTAAACCTGTATTTTTTCAATGTTGCCTATTTATTTACTACGCCTTTAAGCATTCTGTAATTTCCAAACATATCTTTTTTCAAAGTAGAGGAAAACCCCTCGTCATCAAGCAATTCACGAGTCTCTTCTGCCAGGTACTGGTTGATCTCAAAATACAAACATCCTTCTACTTTAAGCGAGTCTGCAGCTAATTTCGTGATTTTAAGGTAAAAAATTAAGGGATCTTCATCTTTTACATACAAAGCTAAGGAAGGCTCGTGTTCCAGAACATTTCGCTGCATCTCCTTTTTTTCCAGTTCCCTTACATATGGCGGATTGGAAACAATGATGTCATAAATATCCTCTAATTTTTCCTGCTGAAGGATATCGGCCTGTATGAAATTAATTTCAACTTTATTTAAGCAGGCATTCTCCTTTGCTTTTTTTAGGGCTTTTTCTGAAAAATCCAAAGCTGAAACTTTAGCCTGCGGAAGTATTTTCGCAAGGCTGATGGCAATACAACCACTACCTGTTCCAATGTCCAGGATCTTGAGTTTTGCTGAAGCTGGATCGCTCCCCACATCATCAAGGATCCATTGCACCAGTTCTTCAGTTTCCGGACGGGGTATTAGCACATGTTCATTCACCCGAAATTTAAGTCCGAAGAATTCAGTTTCCCCTATTATATACTGAATTGGCTCGTGCTTTAGCAACCTTTCGATGGCAACATCAAACAGTCTGAGTTTTTCAGCACTAACTAAAGCCTGTGGCTCCAGCGCAATATCCAGCCGAGTCTTCTTCAGGTAGGCCTCTGTAAGCAAATTAAAAAAAGACCCCACCTCTTCTGCAGGATACTCCCCCTCCAGCGCCTTCAAAAAATTTATTTTCAACCGGGATATTTTCAATTTGTTCAGAATTATTAAAGGAGATTACAGAAGAAGCATTCCTGTTTATATTATAAGTTCTTTTGAAGAGTCTTGTCTCTTGATTCTTGCTTCTTATTTCTCTTTCTCAATACTCAATTCTCAATACTCAATACTACTTTCCATCCAGCTCCTTAATCATCCACACCGTACAGTTATAATGCCCGGTCTCCCCCATTGGCCCATCCAGGGGTGTAAACCCCGTGCGGGCATATAGCTTTTGAGCATGAATCATATATGGCATAGTTTCCAGGTAACATTTTTTATAACCCTCTTTTCTCGCAAATTCAAGGCAGGTTTGCATCATTTCTGCTCCAATTCCGCGACCTCTTGTCTCCGGGAGGAAATACATCTTTTGTAATTCACATACATCCTTCTCCCCGGGGAGAGGCCCAATTCCTGCGCAGCCAATAATTGCTGAATTTTCCTCCACCACAAAATATTCCATTCCGGGATTATTGTAATATCCGTACATATCATCCAGGGATTTATCTTCATAGGCTGTACCTACCTTAGGGACCCCCATTTCTATAAGCACCTCCCTTATTACTTTTGCAACCTGCTGGTTGTCTTTCGGTTGAATTTCCCGTATTTTAAAATTGCTCATTCTTGCTAATAAATCCTATTTTTGAAGCGTGAATATACACGAAAAATATATAAAGCGCTGCATCCAACTGGCCTTTAACGGGCTTGGAAAAACCTACCCCAATCCTATGGTAGGCAGCGTAATTGTGCATAATAATAAAATTATTGGGGAAGGCTGGCACCAAAAAGCCGGGGAGCCGCATGCCGAGGTGAATGCGATAAATGCTGTTAAGGATAAATCCCTGCTGAAATCAGCCACCATTTATGTGAGCCTTGAACCCTGCAGCCATTATGGAAAAACCCCGCCCTGCAGCGACCTTATTATTGCCAGCGGAATTAAAAAGGTAGTAATAGGCACAGTAGATCCTTTTGAAGAAGTATCCGGGAGAGGGATTAAGAAATTACTCGAAGCCGGTTGCAAAGTTAAAGTGGGAGTACTGGAAGAGGAATGCCGGGAGCTCAATAAAAGATTTTTCACCTTTCATCAAAAAAAGAGACCATACATCATCTTGAAATGGGCGCGATCTTTGGATGGTTTCCTCGCACCGGAGCCGGTTCCAAATCAAAACCGCGAACCTATATGGATCACAAATAAGTACACCAATCAACTTGTACACAAGTGGCGAAGTGAGGAGCAAAGTATCCTTGTGGGCACTAATACGGCTGTGGCAGATGATCCAAAATTAAACACCCGGCTCTGGAAAGGAAACAACCCTGTACGCCTCTTGATCGATAGAAACTTACGCACGCCTGCAACTTCAGCTTTATTTAACGGTATGGTGAAAACTATTGTTTTTTGCGGAAAACCTTCAGCAGAAAACAAAAGGATTAAAACCCAGAATCTTTCATATGAGAGCCTGGACTTTGAACAGGAGATCACGCAACAAATTTGTGATGTTTTATATAATCAAAATCTGCAATCTCTAATTGTCGAGGGCGGATCACAGACCCTTCAAAGCTTCATAGATGCCAATTTATGGGATGAGGCACGGATATTAACAGGGAACAAAAGCTTTGGCAGCGGGACCGTTGCGCCCATCATTAGAAGCGAACCCCGGGTTAGGAAAGATATCTGTGGAGATAAACTGGAAATTGTCACGACTCCAAAAAATTAACTCCTAAAAGTACCTTAAAAACTATTACTACAGCATAGATTGTTATGATAAAAACTATAATTTTTGATTTCGGAGATATATTTGTAAACCTGGATAAACCGGCAACTTTTAGAGAGCTTAAGCATCACAGGATTGAAAATTTTACAGAAATCATAGTCAAAAATAACCTGGATTATGAAAAGGGGCTCATAACTTCAGATGAGTTCATCACTAATTATATAAATGAATATTCCCACCTGGACCAGGAAAAGGTGACAAACTCCTGGAATGCAATTCTGAAGGATTTTCCACTGTACAGGTTTCGGTTTATTAAAAAACTTTCAGAAGAAAAAGAATATAAACTTATCCTGCTAAGTAATACCAACGAGATCCATATTGATTACATTAAGGAAAATGTGCCATTTTTCGAGGATTTCAGAAATTGTTTCGATGCATTTTATCTCTCGCATGAAATAAATTTCAGAAAACCGGACCCTGAAATCTATAAATTCGTGCTTCAAAAACATGATTTAAAGCCGGAGGAATGCCTTTTTATTGATGACACTAAAGAGA
>DATHWA010000119.1:0-3898 GCA_035461025.1 Gillisia sp.
ACCATTTTATCCGGTTCCTAAAAATCTTAGTTTACCATTTTCCCAAAACGACCTGGACATAGAATTTGTGGGAGTGGAAACGTCACGACCCTATTTGGTGAAATACCAGTATAAGCTTCAGGATTACGATGCCAACTGGTCTCCTATTACATCTTCCAGTGTGGCCAGTTACGGTAACCTACCCGAAGGCAACTATAACTTTGTAGTGAAGGCTAGAAATTCTGAAGGGATATGGAGCAGTCCTATAAGTTATCCCTTTGAAGTGCGATCACCCTGGTATCGTTCCTTTTTTGCATATGTTATGTATGTAATTTTATTCCTTATTATGCTCTATTATGTTGATAAGTATCAAAAGAACAGAGTACTTTTTGAAGCACGGCAGGAAGCCATTCAAAGAGAACTGATACAAGCTCATGAGATCGAGGAGGCCTATAAGGAATTGAAAGCAACACAAAAACAACTCATTCATGCCGAAAAAATGGCATCATTCGGGGAATTAACTGCCGGGGTGGCACATGAGATTCAAAATCCGCTGAACTTTGTCACTAATTTTTCTGATGTCAGCAAGGATCTTATAGAAGAAGTGCGGGAAGAGATCAAAAAAGGGAATTTGACAGAGGCGAATTTGTTGATGACAGATATTCAGCAAAACCTTGAAATGATAGCCACACACGGGAAAAGGGCAGATGCTATTGTCAAAGGTATGTTAAAGCACAGCAGGGCCAGTAGCGGTGTAAAAGAGGCAGTAAATATTAATAAATTAATCGAAGATTCCTTGAGGTTGGCCTATCACGGGTTCAGAAATAAACATAAGGATTTCAAGGTGGAAATTGATTTAAATTATGATAGCGATTTGGGAAATGTAAAGGCTGTTCCACAGGATCTGGGTAGGGTCCTTATTAACCTTCTAAGCAATGCTTTTCATGCCGTATTTTCAAAACAATGTAATGGCCAACTTAAAGAGGAGAATTATAAACCTTTAATTTCAATAGCAACCCGGGCTTTGGAAACGCAGGCAGAAATAAAAATAACAGATAATGGTTCCGGAATTCCGCAGCATATACGGCATAAAATTTTTAAGCCTTTTTTCACAACCAAACCTTCCGGAGAAGGAACAGGCCTGGGTCTTTCGCTGTCTTTTGATATTGTTAAGACGCACGGAGGAGAACTTAATTTTGAGTCGGAAGAAAACGTGGGCTCAGTTTTTCGAATCCTGCTTCCACTTGATGAGGAAAATAAACAAAAAGTGGATTTTCAGAAAAACTCCGAAAAAGCCTGAATTTCCTCTTAAGCGTTGTACCGCTCCCTTTTCCTGCTTATCCGGGTAGTCCGGGGTAGACTGAACATCTAATTCCTGCGCAAAGTGAACAGGCCGTTCCTGTGCAAATTGATCGCCTGGTTCCGGGGTAAACCGGACAGTTTTTGATGACCTATATGAGGTCGTCGTCACGGATTGCAAATCCGCGCCAACGGATCAGGTTGTTGACTCCGCATATTCCAACGCCTCCTTAGGTTTGCGCAAATCGAGTTAAGAATTAAACCCCTAACATGTAATTTTAATCTTATGAAATAATAAAACCTTATATTCGATGCAGTCAAACTTCTTATCGAAAGTCACTCTTCCAGGACATTTATAAAAAAACCTGCCACCATAGCAGCAGGCTTTAAAGTAGCCGGTAATAATATACTACCTTTTCATAATACCCTTAATATTCACGAATTCTTTTAATCCAAACCCACCGTGTTCCCGTCCATAGCCTGAATTTTTTACCCCACCAAATGGAATGGCCGGATCTGCCAGGCCGAAGGAATTAATAAAAACCATTCCGGTATCAAAGTACTTCTCTGCGATTTGGAAGGCAGCGTCTTCATCTTTTGAGAAGATCCCTCCACCCAGTCCAAAGCGGCTGTCGTTGGCGATGCGCATGGCATCTTCGTTATCCCTGGCCTTGATCAATGAAGCTACCGGGCCAAAAAGTTCATCTTCGTAAGCAGGCTGGCCGGGCTGTACATTTTCCAATACGGTGGCAGGATAGAAAAATCCTTCCCCGTCCGGAATTTTTCCTCCGCAAGCAATCCTGGCTCCTTTCTCAACGCTTTTCACTACTTGTTGGTGAAGATCTTCCCGGAGGTCTTTGCGTGCTATGGGACCCAATTGAGTGCTTTCCTTATTGGGGTCACCCATTTTGACTTCACTCATAGTTTTCACGAATTTCTCCCGAAATTCTTCATACACTTTCTCTGTTACAATGAAGCGCTTCGCGGCAATACAGGTTTCTCCATTGTTGTAAATACGCCCTTTAACACATTCCTCTACCGCCTTGTCAATATCGGCATCTTCGAAAACCAAATAAGCATCATTGGCACCTAATTCCAGAACCGTTTTTTTCAATTCAGCAGCGGCTTTCTGGCCAATGTCTTTTCCTGCATCAGGACTTCCCGTGAGTGTTACTCCCCGTACCAATTTATTTTTTATTACCTCATTAGATTGATCGTGATCAATCACCAAAGTGGTAAATAAACCATCCGGGAGTTTTGCCTCCCGGTATATGCGCTCCAAAAGTTTACCTGAACCGGTCACGTTTGAGGCGTGCTTTAATAAAACCCCGTTACCTGCCATCAGGCTGGCTATCGAGTAACGCACTACCTGATAGCACGGGTAATTCCAGGGCTGGATGCCATATACTATCCCAATGGGAGCATATACAACGCGGCCTTTTTCTCCATTTACCATATCCCGTTCCTCGGTTTTCAACTCCTTCGGTCCTATTTTAGCGGTATATTCACAAATGGCAACGCATAAATCCACCTCTTGCAGGCTTTGCTCTAAAGTCTTTCCCATCTCATCGGTCATTAATTGGGCCAACTCTTTTTTGTTATTCGTCAGGGCTTTTCCGATGACTTTTATGACCTCAGCCCGATCTTCCGGTGAGACTTCCCTCCATTTTTCAAAGGCTTTATGGCATTTTAAAATGGCCGCCTCTACTTCCTGGTTGTTCATATATTCATAGCGATCAAGACTCTTTCCCGTTGCGGGGTTGATGGTCTCTATCGCTTCTTTCGTTCCTGCTCCACTCATTTTATATAGGTTTTTTTTTGGGTGTTAATAATAATTATCCTTGTTCTGAGGGCATGATGTACACATCATTAACATTTACCCTGTCGGGCTGGCTTAAGGCGTAGAAAATCGCATTGGCGATATCCTCAGCTTCCAGGGTGGTCATTTCTTTCATTCCTTTAAGTTTCTCCTTAATGTCATCGTCTGTGATGGTTTCAAACAGACTCGTATCCACTGCACCCGGCTCTATAGAGGTCACATTTATTCCGTATTTCGGCGCCAATTCTTTTCTTAATCCTTCAGAAAACATTTTCACGGCTATCTTGGTGGCGCAATACACCGCCCCACCGGGAAAGTAATTGTGCGCTGCAGATGACGATATATTTATAATATGTCCGCTTTTATTCTTACGCATGGTGGGCAATACGGCTGCTACTCCGTTGAGTACGCCTTTAATGTTTACATCAATCATCTTCTCCCACTCATCGGTCTTGAGTTTTTCGATGTAGGAAAGTGGCATGAGTCCCGCGTTATTGATAAGGACATCGATGGTCCCGTATTTTTCAAGGCTTTGAGAAACGGCATTTTCAAAATCGGCAGGTTTCGTTACATCCGTTTTTACAACCAATGCCTTTCCGCCATCGTTTTCTATTGTATCTTTTAATTTCTTTAGTTCATCTTCACTTCTGGCACATAATACCACAGAGGCCCCTTCACTAGCCAACTTCATTGCCGTTTCCTTTCCTATTCCACTGGAAGCTCCGGTTATTACTACTACTTTGTTTTTTAAGTCCATCTTATGTTTTTATTGGGTTACTAAATTTATTTTAAGCGTGTTTC
>DATHWA010000120.1:0-2278 GCA_035461025.1 Gillisia sp.
CGTCTTTTGCAAATTCAGGCCAGGGGATATAATACCGTTATTCCTTAAGTGGTTACACTAATAACTCCCGTAGGTTTTTAATTCAACTAAATTAATATGAACTCTTTAGTTTTCAATCATTGAAAAAAACAGAAAAATAAATAAAAGTTACCAATAAGAGTCATAATCAGGTTGTCCCTGGGTCGAATCCCGGTGTAACCACAGAATAAAATTAGAAAGCCCTACAAACAGAATGTTTGTAGGGCTTTTTTTATGCACTCTTAGTGTAAAAGTCTGACAACCAAATAAAAAAAGTTATATTTATTATTATATGATTAGTAATAAATAATTCAGCAAATAATTTATGAAAGGATCTCCTTACATAGAACTGCTAAAATATACCCTTACAGATTACCACTGGATGGACCAAGCGGAGTACAGGCCACTGGCTTCAGTGAAACCGTCGATGAAAACCAAATTACTTTCAAAGTTGGACAAAGTTAAAAACTTTCCCCAGGAGGCTATATCATCATCGATGACTGGGGAGCTGTCCCGGCTTGCCAGCAGGCGGTTAAGGATTTTCAAACAAAACAACATCAGGGAAGAAATAAAAGAAATTGACTGGACAGGGGTTTACTGGAAAAAGGAAAAATAGCTGTACACAATAAATTGGGGAAATTTGACAATAGATGAATTCGGAAATTCAAAAATACCATGAGGCGCAATTGGATCCATACAGGGAAATCTGCGAGAAGCTGTCAGGACTAATCGATGAAAATTTGCCCGGAGCAGAGAGTAAGATCTGGCACGCACACCCGGTGTGGTTTCTGGATAACAATCCCATTTTTGGATATAGCAAGCTGAAAGCGGGTATACGTCTCATGTTCTGGAGCGGGGCAGATTTTGAAGAGGAAAACCTCCGGCCAGGCACAGGAAAGTTCAAAGACGCCTCTGTTATTTATAATTCGGTTAAGGAGATAAATGTTCCAGATATTCAACGCTGGCTGAAAAAAGCAGAAAATATTCAGTGGGATTACAAAAATCTAATAAAACGCAAAGGCAAACTGGAACGTCTAAAATGACTTTATTAAAGGATGGTAATTAAAAAGTTCGATAAACTAAATACAAAAAAAGCCACCTTTTTCAGGTGGCTTTTCAATCTCTCCTCCTTAGGAGATCTTAATAGTTCTCGGAGGCTTTCTCTTTGCTTCCTCCTTTTTCGGGATCATTAGTCTTAGCATTCCATCCTCGTATTTGGCTTTGATTTTTTCTGCTTCCACAGTGTTTGGAAGATAGAAGGACCTTGAAAATGACTCAAAACTAAACTCTCTCCGTGTGTAGGATTCGTCGTTGTTCTCATTGGTGTTTTGATTCTCTGTCCAGATCTTAAGGATGTCATTGTCCAGTTCTACGTGGAAATCATCACGCTTCCTGCCCGGAGCCGCCATCTCTACCATGAATTCCTCATCTGTCTCCCTTATGTTCACCCGGGGAGAACCGGAGATCCCGCTCATTTCATTTCGCCAGTTAAACAAACTGTCGGTTAAAAATTGGTCAACAGTAGATGTGCCTGGCCAAAATCCGTTTCTTTTCATCAAATTGCTCATAACATTAAAAATTTAAAGGTTCAACAATTCAATTAATTATTATCCGACGATGCTCTTTGCATCGCCGTGGTTTTTTAGTTATACTTCTATAAATCAACAAACTAAATGCCATTCAGGAAAAATGAAAATTTGTCAGATTTCAGAAGTAAAAATGTCAGATTTTCCAGTAATAGCAGGACTTTTAAGCTTTTTCAGAAATAAAAAAACCTGCCCGTGAAGGCAGGTTTAAGATTGATAAAAAATATGGTGTTTTTACATTTTAACTTCAGCAAGTTCTACTTCTTCACCATTTTTGTCCAGCAGCTTTACTTCATCAAAGCCCATATCCCGGAACTGTTCGAATTGCGTAGCGGCATCACCAACTACAAGATAGGCCATCTTAGACTCATCCAGGTATTTATTAGCGAGCTCCTTATGCTGCTCCAGGGTCATAGCGCCTACGATCTCCTCTTCCTTCTCGATATAATCGGGATCAAGGCCATAAGAGCTCATCTCCTGTAGCATTCCCAGAAGTGAACCCTGGGTCTCAAATCTCAAAGCATTGGATTTGATAAGGGCGTTCTTGGTGAATTCCAGGTCTTCTTCAGAAATTCCTTCCCTGTACTTCGCGATCTCGTCTCTGAAAATAGCTACAGACTCTCCGGTCGTGTTTGTTCTTACACTGGAGGAAGCCGTAAAGGTACCCGGGATTT
>DATHWA010000121.1:0-3916 GCA_035461025.1 Gillisia sp.
TTAATGCTGAAGAGGCTGAGAGGCTCAAACTTAAGGCTACAGAGGCAAGAGCCAGGAGAATAGAAGAACGGCAGGCAGTGATTTTGGAAACCATTTCTTTTCTGGAAAAGAAACAATTAAAACAGGAACAACCTGTCAGGGATCCGAATATTTTCCTCGACATTGATTCGTATTTTAATGATGGAGTAGAACCCCAACAACCTTTACCTAAAAGAGACACCTTGGCTGTCGCACCTGCCCGGGTTAAGCCCCAGCCTGTTGTACCTTTGAAAGAGGGGAAAGTAAAAAGCCCTACCACTCTAAAGGTGGTAGCCGCTTTAGGCTTTAACAATGCGATAGGAGAAGGCAGGTGGCAGGATCTCGAGGACGACAGAGATTATGCATTATACAAGTCTCATTTTCTGGAAATTGGACTTGCTTTAAAAACCCCTCTTACCAAAAAAAACGGACTACGACTTATGTATGGACTTTCATATCAAGCCAATGGATTAAGACCTAATAATAACCTTTTTTTTGCAGAAGTAGACGACCAGATACAACTGCAGGCAGGCCAGGGCCTAACCGCCACGGGTTTCCATGTTAATAACCTGGTATTGCCCCTGCATTTGGAATTTGGACCTACCAGAAAAAAGCAAAAGCAAAATAGGGACTACACTTATTACTCTGACAGTAATCAGTTGAAATTTGGCATTGGTGGATATTTGGGTATAAACCTGAGTGCTAAACAATGGGTAGAACGCCACATTGGTCACCAAGGTATTTACTGGGTTGAAAGAGAGGAATTTAAGAACTTTGATATGAATAAGGAAATTTACGGCCTTAGTGCATATGCTGGATTTGGTGCTTTCTCAATCTATGGAAAATATGATCTCAATACCATTTTTGAGAATGCTGCGAAAGAACAGCAGTTTGTCTCCCTGGGTCTCCGTATAGCACTATAGAAGTGACATGTCTTGTTATAAAGCCATAATATTTTAAAGATTCGTTATGTAATAATTTAAATTTATCTACAATGAAAAAATTGATATTTATTTTAAGTTTCTTCTTTTGCGCAAACCTCTTTGCTCAGCAAAATGATTTAAAAAATGATATTATTGTGACCACAGAGGGAGAATTTTTGCAAGTAAAGGTCATAAAAGTTGGCGCAGACCTGTTAACTTATAGCTATCCGGGTGAAAGTGCTGTATATGAATTAAAGCCCGATGGAATAAATAAAATAGTGTTTGCCAGCGGGAGGACGCAAAATTTCAATAGTGCCAACGCAGCCATAATCAATGGCTCAGGAATGAGCGATGCCTTGATGCCACCGGTAGTTGAAACTCCCAAATTCTTAGAAAATACTTTAGCCATCGTGCCATTGGAGTTCGAACAAAATGGATCTTATGAAAAGAATTTGGCCAGCGAGGCAACAGATTATATAATGGATTTGACATCTAGACAAGCTAAAAATAAAGGGATTGACGTATTGCCTAAGGATAAGGCCGTTGAAAAATTATTGGAAGCCGGAATTAATTATAACGATTTAAGACAATCATCTCCGGCCTCTCTAAGAGAGGTAATGGGTACGGAATATATTTTGTATGTTTCAATTAATGAAACAAATAAAGATAGCACTAAGATTTCCAAGTCAAATTATATGACTGAGGATCCGGTTTCCAGAAATATTGGGCAAATGCACAGAGCTATTGAATTGAATGTATATAATCCCGACAGCAAGGAAAAGGCTTATGGAATAGATTTTTCAGAACAGGTATTTATAAGGAAATCTCAGGACAACCAACAATCGGTTCCTGCTGATGATTCCTGGAAATTGTCTTTGAAATACCTTATAGAACAGATGTTTTCTTCTTCTGTATTTCAATAGCAGTAGGTATTTATTGGGTATACTAACATGGAATTTTTCTGTGGAAATAGTATGAGATGCAATAATTCCGGGATTGTCAGCCAAAAATTCCAGGTCAGAATGATATTCCTTGCCGTATTCTCTTTGCATCATATATTTATTTTGGGGGCGAGTCTAATTCCATTTCATAGGACCGCTTTTTCTTTTTTGCTGCAATCCTCTCCCGTCGGTCGTCGGTTGCAAGAAAAGAAACAAAAAAGTCCAGGCTTACGAAAGCTTATCTAAATTTTTCACTCGGGGGCTATATTTTAGGAACTCGCAGTAAAATAAATTCTTGCGAGATTATGCCGTTTCGCTCAAACCTGCCTACCGGCAGGCAGGCAGCCTAAAATTCTTAACGCCCTCTCATTTCAAATTTTACGATAATCTTTCGTAGGCCGGGAAACCACGTCATCACCCTACGCAATTAAAATTTTTTATCAAGGTCCGGGACGAGGTAGAAGAGATAATTGAACATTAAAGTCTCAGCAAATATTCGTGCATTCGTGGCTAAAAAAGAACCAGGAGACAAGAATCAAGAGACTAGATGAGCAAGGAGTTAAGAGTTATAAAATAATTAGTATTAAAAATAATAAGAAGGAGCCAATCCATTTTGCAGTTTTTTGATAACTTTGGGTTTAATTATGAAATTCCTGGTTTCCATATCACTGTCTGCAATTTTATTACTTCAGGGTTTTAATTTTGGCCTTCCGGATCTGCTTCGGGTAGGTGACCTGTTGGAGCACGCCAGTTTTCATGCAGAAACGTATGGGGATAGTTTTGCCGTTTTCCTTTCCAAACATTATGGAGAATTGAAGGATCAGCACAACCAGGAACACCAGGAGGAAAAAACTGAGCACGAAAAACTCCCATTCAATCACCAGGCAAGTGCTCCCAGCTTTACAGGATTTGTTCTTACCAATTCCAGCTTTGAAACCTTGAAAGTTTCAGCATTATCAGTTAAAACGCCAATTTTCTTTTATGAAAATCCTTATTCTTCTCCGGGAGAATCGGGTATATTTCAGCCTCCACGCTTCGCATAGTTTCCTTCAGACTAAATTATTTACCACAGGAATATTGTTTTCTGCGGATCATTTAGAAATGAGTTCTAACTATGCTTTCCAGGATCATAAAATTCAGCTTAGAAAATAAGCTGATCGTATTGTTACTTACCACCTTTATGGTTGGATACGGGATCTATTCCCTAACCCAAATACCTATTGGTGCAGTGCCAGATATTACCAATAACCAGGTGCAGGTGATCACCACTTCACAAAACCTCTCCACCCAGGATATGGAACAGTTCATCACCTACCCTGTTGAGCTGGAGATGGCAAATTTGCCCGGCGTTTTGGAGATACGCTCTGTCTCAAAATTTGGACTTTCTGTAGTTACAATTGTATTTGAAGATAGAATGGGCACTTATTTGCCCAGGCAGTTGATTGCAGAGAAGATCGAATCTGCAGCACAAAATATTCCTGAAGGTTTTGGAACTCCGGAAATGGGTCCTATTACAACAGGCCTTGGTGAAATCTATCAGTATATCCTGGATACCAAACCGGGATATGAGGATAAATACTCTGCCACAGAACTCCGTACCATACAGGACTGGATCGTAAAACGGCAGCTTTCCGGGATACCGGGAGTTGTGGAAGTAAACAGCTGGGGTGGGAAGTTAAAACAGTATGAAGTAGCCATTAATACTGAAAAGCTGATGGCGATGAACATCTCAACTACAGATGTTTTTACTGCCCTGGAAAAAAATAACAGTGTTACCGGCGGGGGATATATTGAAAGGATCAATCAGGCTTACTTTATTAGAGGTGAAGGTTTGGTGACTTCTCTGGAAGATATAGAGAACATTGTTGTAACCAATATTGGTGCTAATCCCGTATATATTAAGGACATTGGCGAAGTTGGTTTTGGACACGCCACGCGCTATGGAGCCGTTACCGGAAATGGGGAGGGAGAAAAGGTCCTGGGCCAGGTGATGATGATCAAGGACGGGAACAGCAAAAAGGTCATTGAAGCTGT
>DATHWA010000122.1:0-3204 GCA_035461025.1 Gillisia sp.
TTCTCCAAATTCAAATCCAAGATGTACCTTTGTTGTTATGGCAAACGATATTTTGAACAGCATTGATTCTCCTGCACAGTTAAGGGAACTTCCTAAGGAAAAATTAGCCGCCCTTGCAGCCGAATTGAGGAAATTCATCATAGACATCGTCGCAACAAAAGAAGGCCACCTTGGTGCCAGTCTGGGGGTAGTGGAGCTCACCATCGCCCTGCATTATGTTTTCAATACCCCGGATGATCTCCTGGTTTGGGATGTGGGACATCAGGCTTATGGGCATAAGATCCTTACAGGAAGAAGGGAGCAGTTTCATACCAATCGGCAATTAAATGGACTTAGCGGATTCCCAAAACGTAGTGAAAGTATCTATGACACTTTTGGAACAGGACATTCATCCACCTCCATCTCTGCAGCACTGGGAATGGCACTTGCGTCTGCTTTAAAAGGAGAAGTAGACAGGCAGCATATCGCAGTTATTGGAGATGCCTCCATCGCCAGCGGGATGGCCTTTGAAGGACTTAATCACGCCGGGGTAACCAAGGCGAATCTTCTGGTTGTTCTTAACGATAATGCTATTGGAATAGATCCCAGTGTTGGGGCTTTAAAACAGTACCTCACAAAGGCCAGAGTAGGCTATAAACCTGTACAGGATAATATTATCGAAGCCCTGAATTTTAAATATTTTGGTCCGGTAGACGGCCACGACCTCCCGGGACTTATAAAGATACTGGAGGATTTGAAAGCCATCCCAGGACCAAAGTTCCTTCACGTGATCACCACCAAAGGCAAAGGCCTCAAAAAAGCCGAGGAGGACCAGGTGAAATACCATGCGCCCGGGAAATTTGTACCGGATACAGGGGAGCTTCTGCCTTATGATACAAATGGCCTTCCGCTTAAATACCAGGATGTATTTGGACTTACTCTGGTAGAACTGGCGCAAAAAAATGAAAAGATTATAGGAATAACACCGGCAATGCCCACGGGAAGTTCCTTAAAATATATGATGGAAGCTTTTCCTGAAAGAGCTTTTGATGTGGGAATTGCTGAACAACATGCAGTGACCCTTGCTGCAGGGATGGCCACCCAGGGCTTCACCGTGTTTTGCGCAATTTACTCCACCTTTCTCCAAAGGGCCTATGACCAGTTGATCCACGATGTAGCGATTCAAAACCTTCCGGTGATATTTTGCCTGGACAGGGCAGGCCTGGTGGGTGAAGATGGGGCAACCCATCACGGGGTATACGATATTTCTTATTTGCGATGTATTCCAAATATGATGATCGCTGCCCCGGCTAACGAACATGACTTGCGAAATTTATTATATACCGTGCAAGGGGAGCTTTCGGGGCCAATCGCCATACGCTATCCAAGGGGCAGGGGAATTTTCCCGGACTGGCAGCTGCCATTTAAAAAGATGGAATATGGAAAAGGGGAACAGGTGCGCGAAGGAAATAAAATCGCTGTTATAAGTATTGGCAGTATTTTTAAAAATGTAGAAAAGGCTATAGATCTTGTAAAAATGCCGGGTGAAATTGCACATTTTGATGCTAAATTTGTTAAACCTCTGGATGAGAGCATGCTTCACGATATATTCCATAATTTTGCAGGGATAATCACAGTTGAAGATGCGGCCGTTACCGGTGGCTTTGGATCTGCAGTTCTCGAATTTGCAGCCTTACATTCCTATACCGCTACTATAAAGTGTTTGGGAATCCCGGATGAATTCATTGAGCAGGGAAATTTGCAGGAATTATATGAAATCGCCAAAATTGACGTTGAAGGTATAAGTAAAACCATTCAGGACCTGTTAAGTTGAATTTGTAGTCCCCACAGAATATTATGTTTAAAATAATTTATAACCCCGTTTCCTTTTTAGTATGCTTTCTATTTTTCACTACCGCCGGTGCTGTTGAAGTTGTCCTGCCGCTTAAAACAGGTGATGTGATAAAGGAAATGCGTTTTGCCGCTTCCCGGGATACCACCGGGACTGCACTTCCTACAATAGATTCTACCAGTGTGGAATCTGTAGCAGATGTGCCGCAGGAAATTATGGTTTTCTGGACCAAAAAAAACGCCGTTGGTGTAAATTTTAACGAAGTAGCATTTGTCAACTGGAATGCGGGGGGTAACAATTCCATTTCATCTCTGTTCCATGGAAATTTTGAAAGGCGTTATCAAAAAAATCTTTTATCCTGGAGGAGTAGTGCTCAGGTTAGATACGGGATTAATGCCCAGGAAGGCAGGGAAATGCGGAAAACCGAAGATCAGATCGTGGTTAATTCAACTTTTGGTTATAGGAGGGATTCGATTTCAGATTTTCGGTATTCAGCGAAATTTAATTTCAATACCCAGTTTGCAAATGGTTACCGGTATCCGGATACAGAAACTGCCATTTCAAAGTTCATGGCACCGGGATATATATTTATAGGGATAGGAACTGAATATACCCATCCAAAAGAGGATCTTACGGTGTATCTCTCACCGGTTACCCAAAAATCGACATTTGTTCTGGACAGGACCCTGGCCAATGATGGTAGGTTTGGGGTCAAACCGGCCGTAAGGGATGAGGAAGGCAATATCATTGAAGAAGGGGAAAGAGTTCGTACAGAAGTGGGTGTACTGCTCACCAGTGGCTTTTCCAAGGAGATCTTTGAAAATGTAAATTTCGATAATCAAATAAGTTTTTATTCAGATTATCTCAACAGGTTTGGCAACATAGATGTGGACTGGGAGCTCAATGTTAATATGGTGGTGAATGACTTTATAAAAGCCAGTATAGGTTCCCACCTGCGATATGATGATGACGTCAAGGTGCGCAAGGATATCAATGGCGACGGAGAGTTGGAAACTTTGGGGCCAAGAATTCAATGGAAGCAAATGCTGGGAGTGGGAGTGGTTTATAATTTTTAGGAATTAATTCCTCTAAGAAGTGGACTTCTTTTTCCACACTCAAAACCCACAAATTTCTTGCTTTCACGCTCAAACCTCACAGGTTTTTGAAACCTGTGAGGTTTACTTAGGGAGCCTACTTTTTCCTTGTTAGAGTCCGTTTTTCTTGTCATCCTGAACGTAGTGAATCCAGATTGCTATCTGGATCAACAGCGGGAGCAGTGGGAAAGAACGGTTGCTATTACAAAACGGAAATTCCCATAATTTCACAACCGGCAAATTCGCTTCTATTTCCTCAGACGATGGAAGGAAACGACA
>DATHWA010000123.1:0-18150 GCA_035461025.1 Gillisia sp.
GATTAGCATCTGCCAGCCTTTTAAGAGCAGAATACCTGTCTCTTGAATTTACCGCATAATATTCATGAGATACATTGGATGTACCCTGGTTCTTTGTACCAACTGTGATCTCTACCGGAGTACGCATGAATTTTTTTGCGATAGTAGAAACCTCTTTCGGCATTGTTGCAGAGAATAACCAGGTATGTTTCTCTTTAGGGGTATGCGATAAAATAGCTGTGATATCTTCAAAGAAGCCCATATTCAGCATCTCATCTGCCTCATCAAGGATACAGAATTCAATTTTTGAAATATCAACCAGTCTACGATTGATCATATCCTGCATTCTTCCAGGAGTTGCCACAATAATTTGTGCTCCTCGCTGGATTTGCTTGGACTGGTCTGTAATACTGGCACCTCCATAAATAGCCACGGTATTTAAGCCCGGGGTATATTTGGAGTAGTTTTTAAGCTCATTGGTAATTTGTAAACACAACTCCCTTGTTGGGGAAAGAATTAATCCTTGCGTATGCTTCTTATCTGCACTGATCTTTTGAATTAGTGGGAAACCAAAAGCAGCTGTTTTCCCTGTACCGGTTTGGGCAAGTGCCACCATATCAGTGTTTTCTTGCAATAAAATAGGGATTGCTTTCTCCTGTACCTCACTTGGACTCGTAAAGCCCATATCTTCGACAGCTTTAAGAATGGCAGGATTTAACCCTAATTGTTCAAATTTACTCATAAAAAAATTTAATAAGTTGCAAAGGTACGCATTCCTTCACAGCTTTTGTAGAAATTTTAAAGGAATAATAATGAGCTATTTAGAGAGATATTCTATGAGATCTCTAAGTGCAATTCCCCTGTGGCTTATCACAGATTTTTCTTCCAGGCTCATTTCGGCAAATGTTTTATCGCTTCCATCCGGCTGGAATACAGGGTCATAGCCAAAGCCTTTGTTGCCGCGCTTCTCCAGTGTTATCCTGCCCGTGCAAATTCCCTGAAACAAATATTGGTGCCCGTGCAGGTTTAATGCGATCACAGTTTTGAACTGTGCGCGCCTATTTTCTTTTCCCTCGAGCTCCTGCAACAGTTTCTGCACATTGTCCTCACTATTTTTCCCTTCCCCGGCATAGCGTGCAGAGTGAACCCCCGGCTTACCGCCCAGGGCTTCCACTTCCAGGCCGGTATCATCTGCAAAGCAATCCTGCCGGTAATTCTGCATTATATAATCTGCTTTTAGGATTGCGTTACCATCTATGGTTTCTGCCGTTTCCGGTATTTCTTCAAAACAACCAATATCATCAAGGGAATATAATTCGATACTTTCAGGCATCAGGGCTTGTACTTCCTTTAGCTTATTGTTATTGTGCGTAGCAAAAATTAGTTTCATATTATCTATGGTGGTAGGGTTCGTTTTTCAGGATGGTAAACCCACGGTAGAGTTGCTCTACAAAAAACAGGCGTACCATCTGGTGGGAGAAAGTCATTTTTGAAAGGGATAATTTGGAGTCGGCCCGTTGATAAACATCATTGGAAAAACCATATGGGCCACCAATAAGGAATACAAGTTGCTTTAATCCGCTATTCATTCGTTTCTGAAGGAATTCTGAAAATCCCACAGAGGAATATTGCTTTCCGTTTTCATCAAGAAGGACAACAAAGTCTGAAGCAGAGAGACGGGAAAGCAAAAGTTCTCCTTCCTTTTGTTTTTGCTGATTTTCATCCAGATGTTTAGCATTCTTCACATCGGCAATAAACTCCAGTTCAAATTTGTTATAAAACTGAAGCCTTTTAATATAGATGTTGGTTAAATCCTGAAGGGCAGGATCATCTGTTTTGCCTATACCCAGTAATTTTATGGTCATTTTCCTTAGACTTTGCTACATTTACAAAAATAACTATTCAATGATTTCAAAGGCACAATTTGACAAGGAAATTGATTTAATTATTAAGAATGCTGTGAGGGAAGATGTAGGAGACGGGGATCATAGCTCTCTGGCCTGCATTCCTGAAAATGCCAAGGGCCGTGCAAAGCTTCTTGTGAAGGATAATGGCATACTGGCCGGAGTGGATTTTGCCAAAATGGTCTTTAATTTCGTAGATGAAAATTTAGTAATAGATCCTGTTTTAAAAGATGGGGATAGTGTAAAAAAAGGAGATATAGCCTTTTACCTGGATGGTTCTTCCAGGTCTATTCTTAAAGCCGAGCGGTTGGTACTTAACGGAATGCAGCGTATGAGTGCCATAGCAACCAAAACCAATGAATTTGCTACCAGGCTTGAGGGTACGAAAACAAAAATCCTGGATACCAGAAAAACAACTCCGGGAATACGGGCCCTTGAAAAATGGGCTGTAAAAATTGGTGGTGGTGAAAATCACAGGTTTGGCCTCTACGATATGATCATGTTAAAGGATAATCATATAGATTTTGCGGGAGGAATAACTGAAGCAATAAGAAAAACTAAGGGTTACCTTAAAAGTAATAACATAGATCTTAAAATTGTTGTAGAAGCCCGGGATATGGAGGAGATAGAAGAGATCCTTGGGTGTGATGGCATTTACAGGATACTAATAGATAATTTTAATTACGAGGAAACCAGGAAAGCCGTTAAACTTATAAATAATAAATGCCAGACAGAATCCAGCGGTGGTATTACCCTGGAAACTGTGAGGAAATACGCAGAGTGTGGGGTGGATTATGTATCCAGTGGTGCACTTACTCATTCCGTATATAATATGGATATGAGCTTAAAAGCCGTGTAATAGATGCGCGTTAAAAAAAAGGCAGCGAATTATCTGGAAAGGATTACGGCTTCCCTGGAAAGGAAGACACGTAGAGTAATCCTTCCCGGAATGGATGGCTTAAGTCTCTTTGATCTCTGGGTGATTTATTCCGGAGGAATTATAGAAGGCACTTTTTCAACCAGGGCAAGTGCGATTGCATTCAGCTTTTTTATGGCCATCTTTCCATTCCTGCTTTTCATTCTTAATCTTATTCCATATATAACCATCATTGATGATTTCCAGATCGAGTTCCTTATTTTCATGGATTCTCTTTTACCACCCACGACATCTGAAACATTTGAGGATATTTTCCTGGATATTGCCAATAACCCCCGTGGGGGCTTACTTTCCTTCGCCTTTATTCTTTCTATTCTTTTAATGACCAATGGGGTCAACGCAATATTTACGGGTTTTGAATTTTCCTATCATACCCATAAGAATCGTTCTATTGTGAGGCAGTATATAATCGCCGTGGGCGTGTCTATTATAATGGCATTGTTGTTGCTCATTACAGTAATAATCTGGGTTTATTTAACTTATGCTGTAGATGATCTTAGTGAATTGGGGGTGTTATTTGAAAAAACCATTACCTCACAATTATTGATTTATGCTGTATTAGTTCTATTAATATATATGATAGTTGCAACCTTATATTATTTTGGAACAAAGGAAGGAAGACAAACCAGTTTTTTCTCTCCCGGAGCTTTGTTCACCACGGTACTAATTATGATTACAACATTTTTATTCGGTTTGTACATAGAGAATTTTTCCTCTTACAACGAATTGTATGGGTCCATTGGAGCACTATTAGTACTAATGGTATATATTTGGCTAAATTCTAATATATTGTTGCTGGGTTTTGAGCTTAACGCTTCCCTTTTAAAAATGAGAAAAAACTTTAAATAGAATACTATAAACCAAAACAAAATGAAAAAAACACTTATTTTATTTTTTGCGATGGCCTTCATCGCGGTTGCACCTGCACAAACAAAGGCTGGTGGAGCCAACATTCCTAATACCGCAAGTTTTGAAGGAGAAAAACTTGTACTTAACGGGGTAGGGGTAAGAGAAAAATTTTGGATGGATATGTATGCGGGTGCCCTATACCTTAATGCGAAATCTTCCAATGTTAATACTATCATGAATGCCGAAGAGCCAATGGCAATTAAATTACATATAGTTTCCAAACTTATTTCCAGTGACAAAATGATAGATGCGGTTACTGAAGGTTTTGAAAATTCTACAAATGGTAATGTTGCTCCATTAAAAACTGAAATTGATAAGTTTATAAGCTTTTTTAGGGATGAAATAACCAAGGATGATGTTTTTGATTTAGTTTATCTTCCTTCAAAAGGAATTGTGGTTTACAAAAACGGAAAGGAACAGGGAACAATAAAGGGTAAAGAATTTAAAAAAGCACTTTTTGGTATCTGGTTGTCCAACAATCCGGCAGATAAAAAATTAAAAGAAGGAATGTTAGGGAAGAAATAGGTTGAGATCTTTACGAAGAAGATAATTTAATTTCTAATTAAATAATGATGAAGAAGATCAAAAATATATGCTTTCTGGCGCTGGTTTTTACAATCGCGGGCACTCAGGCACAAACTGTTTTCGGAAAATGGGAAACCATTAATGAGGAAACAGGAAAACCCAATTCCATTATAGAAATATTCGAGGAGGATGGGCAGGTTCACGGCAAGGTGGTGAGGATCCTGAAAGAAGAGGATAGGGAACGTACATGTAATAATTGTGACGGCCATTTGAAGGATCAACCTATTGAAGGTTTGCAATTAATGACCGGAATGGAAAAAACCGGCAGCGAATATTCCGGCGGTGTGATCGTAGACCCGGAGAGCGGCAAAGAGTACAAATGTAAGATCTGGCTTGATGAATCCAATCCCGATCTATTGAAAGTAAGAGGTTATATAGCATTCTTTTATAAAACTAAAACCTGGCAAAGATTGGAGTAGATCATCCAATAAATTTTAAAAAACCATTCTTTTTAAAGAGTGGTTTTTTTTATTTGGTATAAAAAGAATTTTAAATTTGTTATCCCAGAAGCCCTCTATGAGTTTTTTCTTAAATGTTATTTTGCCTTTACCCCTTGAAAAAAGGTTTACTTATGAAATTACCCGGGAAGAAGCCGCGTTCATAGAACCCGGGATGAGGGTTGCGGTGCCTTTTGGCAAATCTAAAGTTTATACAGGCATTGTTGCAGAAGTTCATACTACTCCTCCACAGTTATACGAAGCAAAACCCATAGAACAAATCCTGGATAGAAATCCTGTAGTTACCCCAAACCAATTGCAACTTTGGAGGTGGATAGCGGGATATTATATGTGCAGCGAAGGTGAAGTCCTCAGGGCCGCACTTCCCGGCGGTTTTTTATTAGAGAGTGAAACCCTTGTACAGCTTGCGGCCAAAGCAGAAGTAAATGAAGAGGAATTAACCGATGAGGAATTTCTTATTTATGAAGCGCTTCAAAATCAATCTTCATTAAGAATAAAAGAGATCATCCAGCTGCTGGATAAGAAAACAGTTCTTCCGGTAATAAACAGTTTGGTTTCGCGAGGTGTGGTTGTGGTGAATCAGGAAATTTATGAGCAGTACAAACCAAAGCTTATAAGGTATGTGAAACTCAATGAAGACCATGCTTCAGAAGCTGCGATGCATACTCTTCTTGATGAGTTGGGCAGGGCTCCAAAACAGCGGGAGGTCATCCTTACCTTATTTCAGCTTCAGGCAAGATCTAAAAAACCATTGCAATTAAAGGAGCTTGTAAAAGCCAGCGGCAGTTCTTCAGCAGTGGTTAAGACACTTATAGATAAAAAAGTGCTTATTGATTATCAACTTCAGGAAGACAGGGTGCAATTTGATATAAATAAGTCCGGTACCGCGCTGGAGCTTAATAAATGGCAACAACAGGCTTTTTCTGAAATTCAGCAACACTTCAAGGAGAGGGAAGTTTGTTTGTTGCATGGAATTACTTCCTCAGGGAAAACAGAGATATACATTAAACTTATTGAAGCTGTCATTGCTGAAGGTAAACAGGTTTTATATCTATTGCCGGAAATTGCCTTAACGGCCCAGCTGGTTGCCAGGCTGCAGGCATTTTTTGGGGAACAGGTATTGGTGTATCACAGTAAGTATTCTGTTAACGAGCGCATGGAGATCTATAATCATGTGCTTAATAGCAGCGTGAAGGCTAAGGTTATCCTGGGGGCCCGGTCCTCTTTATTTCTTCCGTTTAAAAATTTAGGCCTTATTGTGGTAGATGAGGAGCATGAAACTACTTTCAAACAATTTGATCCTGCGCCCCGATACAATGCCCGGGACGCGGCAGTGGTGTTGGCCAATATGCTCCAGGCAAATTTAATTATGGGGAGCGCAACCCCGTCCCTGGAGTCTTATTATAATGCCGACCATAATAAATACCAACTCGTAAACCTGGACCGGCGTTATGGGGATGTGTTGCTTCCCGAAATAGAATTGGTAGATATCAAGGATAAGTACCGCAAGAAAAAGATGACCGGGCATTTTTCTGACAGGTTACTGGAGGAAATTGAACTCGCCCTGGCAGAGGAGGAGCAGGTGATCCTTTTTCAGAACAGGCGCGGGTATTCCCCCATTCTGGAATGCACCACCTGTGGCCATTCCCCGCAATGCCCCAATTGCGATGTAAGTTTAACTTTTCACAGCAATAGCAATCAATTAAGATGTCATTATTGCGGCTATCATATCGCGATGCAAAAGAAATGTATGGCCTGTGACAGTCCGGAGTTAACTACCAAAGGATTCGGGACAGAGCAAATTGAAACCGAATTAAAGGCACTCCTCCCAAATGCCAGGATTGGACGGATGGACCAGGACTCCACCCGGGGAAAGCATGGCCACCAGAAGATCATCACCTCCTTTGAACAGGAAGAAATTGATATTCTTGTAGGAACTCAGATGCTGAGTAAAGGACTGGATTTTAGAAAAGTACGGCTGGTTGGCATTATGAATGCCGATACCCTTTTAAATTTTCCCGATTTTAGGGCCCACGAACGCAGCTTCCAGTTAATGATGCAGGTGGCGGGGAGAGCAGGCAGAACAAAAGAACGCGGAAAGGTGTTGATACAGACCTATAATCCACATCACCAAATTGTGAAGCAGGTTTCTACCAATGATTATAAAGCGATGTATAAGGAGCAACTGGAAGATAGGTACCAGTATCAATATCCGCCTTACTACAAGCTTATACGATTCACCCTGAAAAGCAGGGATTTTAGTAAAACAAATGATGCTGCAGATTGGGTTGCCAGATCGCTGCAGAATGTATTCAGGGAAAATGTACTGGGACCGGAATTTCCTCCCGTGGCCAGAATAAGAAATGAATACTATAAGAATATCCTTCTTAAGATCCCACCGCAGCAATCGCTTGGGAAAACAAAAACTTATATCGAAAAGATCCTGGGTAGCTTTAAAGCCATAGGGGCCTGGAGGAGTGTGAGGGTAATCATTAATGTAGATCCTTATTAACAAAAAAAATCCTGAGCCAAAGGTCAGGATTTATAAAAAGACTATTCCTTTAATTACTGCATTGCACTTAAGGCATCTATAAGATTAGATTTTTTGTGCCTGCTTAAAGGTATTTGTTGTTTGTCTATTTCAATATTCTTACTGTTGTATCGCTCAACCTTTTCTAAATTCACGATATATGATTTGTGAATTCGAAGGAACTGGTCCGGTGGTAATTGTTCTTCAAAAGATTTCATTGTGGCCAATACTACGAAGGTATCTTTTTCTGTCACGAACTTTACATAATCGCCAAGAGCTTCAATATACTTTAATTTGTTTAGGAAGACTTTTCGGTTTTTTAAATTGCTCTTTACGAAAATGAAATTTTCATCTTCCAGAGGTGTACCGTGATTTTTAAGATTATGTAGATTAATCGCTTTACTCACCGCATTATTAAACCTGTCTTTGGTAACCGGTTTGTGAATATAGTCCACCGCATCATAATCAAATGCTTTAAATGCATATTTGGTCTTCCCGGTAACAAAGATAATTTGAGGTTTATTTGGCAGGTCGTCCAGCAATTCAAAGCCGGAAAGAATAGGCATTTCAATATCAAGAAAAATAAGATCTACCTCTGTATCCAATAGGCCATTCTTGGTTTCAATGGCATTGTTATATTCGGCTACGAGCTTTAAATTTGGATGATCCTTGATAAGCTTAACAATCGACAGGCGTTGCAAGCTGGAATCATCGACTACAGCACATTTAAGTAATGTTTCTTCCACGGCAAAAGGTTAGGTCTAAACAATATTAATCATTAATTTTTATAATAACAAGAGATTTATGAATTACATCGATTAAAAATGTACTTTGGCGTGTTAGAAAGGCTTTGCTGTTATAAAAAAACATGTTACTTTTGCAGCCAATTTAATTTAAATCATATTTTATGAATCATTATGAAACTGTTTTCATCTTGAATCCCGTTTTATCTGATGACCAGATAAAGGAAACAGTTAAGAAATACGAAGATTTTCTTGTTTCTAACGGTGCTGAGATGATATCCAAAGAGAACTGGGGGCTTAAAAAACTTGCTTACCCAATCCAACACAAAAAGAGTGGTTTCTATCACTTATTTGAATTTAAAGCTCCAGGAGAGGCAATCAATCCTATGGAGATTGAATTTAGAAGAGATGAGCGCATGATGCGTTACCTTACTGTAAAGCTTGATAAGCATGCAGCTGCCTGGGCAGAAAAGAGAAGAAACAGAAACAAAGAAAAAGCGTAGTTATGTCATCTATTGAACAACAAGCAAAAGGTAAAAAAGACGGAGAGATCAGGTATCTTACTCCTCTTAACATAGAAACCAACAAAGCTAAAAAGTATTGTAGATTTAAAAGATCCGGTATTAAATATATCGATTATAAAGATCCGGACTTTTTAATGAGCTTTGTAAACGAGCAGGGGAAATTATTACCTCGTCGTTTAACAGGTACTTCTTTAAAATATCAGCGTAAAGTGGCTGTAGCTGTAAAGCGTGCACGTCATTTAGCATTAATGCCGTATGTTGGCGATTTATTAAAATAATTAGGAGGCAATTATGGAATTGATACTTAGAAAAGACGTAGAGAATTTAGGATTTAAAGATGATGTGGTAACTGTGAAGAACGGTTATGCAAGAAACTTCCTTATTCCACAAGGATTTGCAACTTTAGCTACTCCTTCTGCAAAGAAAGTGCTGGCTGAAACTATGAAGCAACGTGCCTTCAAAGAGCAAAAGAATATTGACGAAGCTAAGAAACAAGCTGCCAAATTAAATGGCCTTGATCTTAAGCTTACTGCAAAAGCAGGTGCCGGTGATAAAATGTTTGGATCTATTACAGATGCAGATCTTGCTGAGGCTTTGGCCAAAGAAGGAGTTGTGCTGGAAAAGAAATTCATCACTATTGCAGGTGGAAATATTAAGCGTTTAGGACAATATGAAGCTACTTTGCGTTTTCACCGTGAAGTAATTTCTACTTTCAACTTTGATGTTGTTTCAGAGGCTTAATTGAAATAAGAATAGCATTGAAGCCTACTCCCCGCGAGTAGGCTTTTGTGTTTCATAAGGTGAACATATAACACATATTCATAAATACATAAGATGAAGTATACCCGTCTTACAAAAGAACAACTGGAAGAATTACACCAGGAATTTATTAATTTTCTTGCCACTCAATCTATTACCGGGGCAGAGTGGGAATCTATTAAAAGAGACAAGCCGGAGGTGGCAGAAGAAGAAATCGACATTTTCAGTGACCTCATTTGGGAAGGTGTACTTGATAAGGTTGAGTTTTTAGAACACTTTTCAGCAAACCAAATGTTTCTGTTTCACATTACACAGGTTGAAATAAATTTAATAGCTGTTAAGCTCGAAAAGGATGATATAGATATAAGGACTCCATCCGGGTATCAATGGTTACAAAAGAATTTAATGGATGACAAGGTTAACCTTTATACTTCCTCCAAGGTTCTAAAAGAGGACCGGAATAAAGATATCTTTGCCCTAATTCAACAAGGAGCCGTGATCACTAAAGGTGACCTCTACCGCTATTTTGACGACGTGGTGAATGAATAGTTATTCGTAATGCAGGGACTCAACAGGGTCTTGCTTTGCAGCTTTGTTTGCCGGATAACTACCTGCGAGAATTGCTACCAATAATGTAATCCCGGTTGCCCATAACATGGCTCTCCATGGAGTGACGAAATCAAAGCTTGCCGCTGTTGCCACTGCATAGCCTATGAGGATCCCAAAAAGGATCCCGAACAAACCTCCAATTTGTCCAATTATTAGGGTTTCCATGAAGAACTGAGTGGCAATTGTTCCTCTTTTGGCACCCAGGGCTTTTCTAATTCCTATTTCACGGGTACGCTCTGCAACAGAGACCAGCATGATATTCATCAATGCGATGGAAGATCCAAAAATGGTGATTATGGATATGATCCAGGCAGCGACATTGAGGTAACCTGTAATTTGGAAGATTTGATTTATAAGGTCATCACTGCGCGCCATACCAAAGTTGTCTTCCTCTACCGGATTTAAACCTCTAATATTTCTAAAGGTGATCACAGCCTCATCCTGGGCTCCTTCCAGTTTTTCTTTGTCATCTACTTTTACGCTAATGCTGTAGTTAATGTCCGGTTGGGTAAATATGGAACGGGCTCTTTCAATTGGAATAAGAACCCGGAGATCCTGATTGTTCCCAAAAGTGGAGCCTTTGGATTCCAAAATCCCAATAACACGGAATTTAGCACCTCTTATACTTATTACTTTATCTATGGGGGAGGTATCCTTAAAAAGTCCGGTAGCAAAGTCGGCACCAAGGATAGCTACGTTGTTGTTATTCTGAATATCAAAGTAGCTAAAATCGTGTCCTTCTTCCAGGTCCAGCCCGGAATTGGAAAGGAAAAACTCATTAACTCCCAATACAGAAACTTCCGGATCTGTTTTTTTATCTTCAAATTTCACCTCTGCCCCACTTGTTCCTGTAAAAGAAATAGAAGTTTGAATGCCGGGGTATTCGTAGACTTCCTTAAATTCTCTCACTTCCCTATAAGAGATAACAGGATGAACTTTCTCTCTTTGTCCGCCACCCCGTGCCTGGGTCGTAAAGGCATAGCGCTGTAGATTAAAGGTGTTTGCGCCCATAGAGGCAAAATCACTGCTTATGGTATTTTCAAGGGCGCTAACCGCACTTAAAATCCCAACTAGCGCTGTAATTCCAATCGCGATAATAAGAACAGTGAGTATGGTTCTAAGTAGCTGACTTTTAATTGAATCAAAAGCAATCCTGATATTTTCCTTTAGGAGTGGGAACATATAATTCTTTTATCTAACTACAGGATTAGACTCACAAGGTAGCTGAATGTTACTTAAAATCTCAATTTTGTTTGGGTTCCTATAAAAATTAAGATATTTGCAGCTCAAAAGTTTCGGGTCCTTTAAAGCATATTTTACAGGAGCAGAACAGGAAAACAGCACAGAACCATCATGGCACAAAAACCTTCTATCCCAAAAGGAACAAGGGACTTCACCCCGGTTGAAGTTGCGAAACGCAATTATATAATTAATACCATAAGATCGAAATTTGAAAATTTTGGTTTTCAGCCTATAGAAACTCCCAGTTTTGAAAATTCTGAAACCTTAATGGGGAAATATGGAGAAGAAGGGGACAGGCTTATTTTCAAGATACTTAATTCCGGAGATTACCTGAAAAAGGCCAATGAAGAGGCTTACGGTGAAAAGGATAGCACAAAGTTAACCGCCTCTATAAGTGAGAAGGCGTTGCGGTATGACCTCACGGTACCATTTGCCCGTTATGTTGTACAACACCAAAGTGAGTTGGAGTTTCCCTTTAAACGTTACCAGATTCAGCCTGTATGGCGGGCAGACAGACCTCAGAAAGGCAGATTCCGCGAGTTCTATCAGTGTGATGCAGATGTGGTGGGAAGCGATAGCCTGTGGCAGGAAGTGGAATTTGTACAGTTGTATGATTCTGTTTTCACGGCCCTTGAGCTTGAGGGGACAGTTATTAAGATCAATAACAGGAAGATCCTTTCGGGCTTTGCTGAAGTTATCGGGGAACAGGATAAACTGATAGATTTTACTGTTGCTTTGGACAAGCTGGATAAAATTGGAAAAGAAGGAGTACAGAACGAAATGCTGGAGAAAGGAATTTCAGCTGAAGCATTGACCAAAATAGAGCCCGTTTTTGGTTTGACCGGATCTTTCAGAGATAAAATGCAGGTGTTAAAGGAAATTCTGAAAAATTCAGAAACAGGGCAAAAGGGGATAGAAGAACTGGAATTTGTAGAAAATGCTGTTCAGGAATTAAAGCTTAAGTCGGCAGTCCTGGAATTGGATGTAACCCTTGCCCGTGGCCTCAACTATTACACCGGGGCAATTTTCGAAGTAGCAGCTCCTGCAGCTGTGAAAATGGGATCTATAGGTGGCGGAGGCCGTTATGATGACCTTACCGGGATTTTTGGTTTGAAAAATATGAGCGGGGTAGGTATCTCATTTGGTCTTGACAGGATCTATCTTGTCCTGGAGGAACTTGGTCTCTTCCCGGAAACCGTTAGCAGGTCTACTAAGATTATGTTTATCAATTTTGGGGAGGAAGAAGCACTGTACGCTCTTAAAGCCGTAAATAGTTTGCGAAGCCATGGAATAGCGGCAGAACTTTATCCCGATTCCGCAAAAATGAAAAAGCAAATGAACTATGCAAATAAAAGGGATATTCCGTTCGTTGTTCTTGCCGGTGCTGAAGAAATGAAAGCGCAGAAATACGGTTTAAAGGATATGGTTACAGGAGATCAGGAAAAACTAAACCTGGAGGAACTTATCTCCAGAGTACAATAAAAAATCCCGGGGCTTTCCCGGGATTTTTATTTTAACTATAATTTTTCTATCCACCGTATTGCTCTATCATTTCCCGTTGCATTTGTTCAATGCCTTCAACACCGTAAATTACGAGCATTGCAATATTGGCTATGAGCACCAGCGAACTTAGTATAATTCCAATAATTGCGAGGATCCTTCCGGTTTTTACATTCTGGAAACCGGTATACATTTCCGGATTGGCGTTGTAGATTTCCGTTGCTTTCGTTGAAAGTATTAGGGCTACTATTCCAAAGATGAGTCCCACGATACCCCAGCAGCAACAGCCTACAATAGACAGGATCCCGAATACCAGGATTAGGGTTGCATTTGGGAGTTGTTGCCTCTCTGCGTTATGAATTTCCATAAAAATTTGGTTTGGTTGGTTAATTGATTAGTTGAAACATTTTAAATATATAGTTGCCCACCAGGATGGCAGCCGTTAAAATAACAAGCCCCATCTTAATGATATAATCATTTTTAAATTTATAAAACAAGTTGAATAATACGAATCCCAGCAGGAACAGCACGGGGTAGATGGGAGGGAAAAATTTAAATGCAGCTCCAAATTCTCCTTTTAGAAGTAGCAACATGGCGCGTTGACCACCACAGCCGTAGCAATCAAGGCCAAAGATTTCTTTATTTAAGCAGGGAATAAGTAACTCCTCCATTAATTAATAATTTCTTCTAATTTGAAATTATCACTTTTTTAGAAATTACAGTATCATCTATGGATTTTATTTTCACAATATATACACCTTTGATAAGATTATCTGTTGGAAATTCATAATTAGTTGTATTTAATTCTCCCTTAAGTTCTGCTATTCGCCTTCCTGTGATTTCAAAAAGCCGAATGCTTTCAGTCTTAAATATTGGGGAGGTTTTTATTTCCATTCTTTTCGCGAAATTATTTTGAACAACAGTTACATTGCCGGGTCCTGCCACAAGGATCTCTTCTATACCTTTTATGCTGAAGGTAATGAAGAATCTGTCCCTAAAATTTCCCTGCTCCGGAAAAAGGACTGCAGCCCCGGCGTTTAAATCGTGATAGACGTTCTTTTTCTTATCCAGAAGAAAGATATATTCTGAAAGATTCTCTATTTCTGAAATATCCACGGTAACAGTTGTAGGTTCAGCTATATCTAAAACAAGTGGGATCTCTGCAGTTTTTTCCAAAGGCCGTACATCTATTAAATATGGTTCTTCATCGAGCCACCATCCGGCATCGGTTTCCAGGGGAGTGAGGTTACGGGCATCCATTGCCCGGTCCCGGCCGGCAGTAGCGTCATCACGGAAGGCAAGAAGCAATTGCCTGGTGTAAGCGGGAAACTTTACATTCAGCCTTAAAACCGAAACATCTTCCCCGCTCTTTGAAATATTTTCTTCAGATTTAAATTGTGATAGTTGTGGATCCTCCTTTTGAAAAACCCTGTATTTATTTCTGAAAAAGAAAGCCCCATTTTCTAGCCCTTCTACTATAAAACCCTGGCCAATTGGAGAGTAGCGACGGGCATAATTACCGCCTGTTGTACCTGTCTCCTGTAGTGGATTTCCTTCCCGGTCATAGGAATAAAATACGGCAGGGACATAACCGTTATTTCCGGCAGCAGGGGAGTAGGCCCCGTAACCACCCTGATAGTCCTCGAGGTAATGGGATGCTACTTCTTTTGAATCCCAGAAATAAGCTATTCCAGTAAGATTTGTATTGTCGAGAAGCAAGGCGTTAAGGTCCATGGCAGAGGGGTAGGGGTTACCAACCAGCCTTATTTCATCTTTCTTTATTTGAAGAGGAAAGAGTCCGCTATTAGGTCTTCCTCTTAAATCATAGCGCTGGTTATTACCCGGGTTATTGGGTACTCCATAGATGGAAATTGCAGTATTGGTTCCATTAACCCCTTTCATTGTAAAGCCTTCTCCCGGCCGCACATTGAAAATGTTTCCAACAAACTGCCAGTCACCGTAATTATTCCCATCCAGGGTATATATCCATTTATTTGAGATTGTTAAAGGGTTGGCCCTGCCATCCAGTCCTGACGTGATCTGGGCTTTCCTGCTTTCAAGCGTGGTTAGCGGTTCGTAGAAAATATCGCCAAAGGGTGCGTGGGGTTTCGCACTTTCTACGGGAGAGGACCAGTAGTTATATGTGTATGCCGAAGCACTGCCTTCCTGAAAAACCGATAAATGCCCGTCTCCGGTGTTTGGCATATTTTGGTGACCCTGAAGCAGCTGAGCTTCTTTTCTTAGATAGATACTCGCAACCTCCTCCGGATTTTCCCTGAGATGAATATTCTTCTCTACAAACAGCAATTGCCCTTCTGAAAAAATAAAACTTGCCTTATTTCCCTGGGGCTTAATATGTAATTGGGAAAAGCCGTAAAAAGGAAGTAATAAAAATGCTATGACGTATATTTGCCTCATATTGTCAATTATCAATTTAAAGATAGGGCTATAGATGAAGTGTTTTTACTAATAAAAACATTTTAAATGCTAAAAATCAGTTAATTATGGACAAAAAGAATGGCCAGGTGATTAATACCTTCCTTATTATTGTAGGTGGAGGGATACTTATATATTCTATTGCAATTGAAAATCCTGAAAAGTACCTTCAAATAGCCGGTTTTATTTTGATCATGTTTGGATTATACAGGGCTACAAACCACTGGGTGGAAACTAAGGATGACCATAAGGCAGAAAAGGAACAACAGGAAAAGGAAAATGAAATTTAAAATTCACGATAAAGTCGAAGTTCTGGATGATGCTCTAAGGGGTAAAGTTGTTGCTGTTAATGGGAATCAGGTGACCGTTGAAACTACAGAGGGTTTTATGCTGGAGTATCACGAAAATGAGTTGGTAGGAACAAGTGAGGAGCAAAACAGATTAATTTCTACTGCAGATGTGGAGATTACCGAGGTTCTTCGAGAGAAACAGGCTCCCAAAAAACCAAAATCAGCCAGAGTCAAACCAAAGGATCGCAATGCGCCTCCAATGGAAGTAGATCTTCATATTGAAAAGCTGGTGAATTCCTTTAGAGGAATGAGCAACTATGATATTTTAAACCTGCAACTGGAGACTGCCAAACGCCAGATCGAATTTGCCGCCCGAAAACGCATACAGAAGATCGTATTCATTCACGGGGTAGGAGAAGGGGTTCTTAAAGCAGAACTTGATTTTCTCCTTGGCCGTTATGATAATCTAAAATTCTATGACGCCGATTATCAAAAATACGGCATAGGGGCAACAGAAGTTTATTTCTTTCAGAATCAATAATTATCCCTCGTCGGTATTTTCTTCATCCTCTTCGTCCTCCTCGTTTTCTTCTTCTTCTTCTTCTTCTTCTTCGTCCGGTTCTTCGGTTCCAACCGGTACTACTGGAATACTGGATTGAGCACTCTGAGAAAAGATTCCCAGGGTTTTTTCAGTAAAAGATATTTCCTCTCCATCACCTCCCTGATTTCTTAATTTCAGATTTCTCACCTCTACCACAGAAGTATAAGTAACAGGAATTTTATTTTCAATTGAAGTAACCTCCCCTGTAAATCTTTCCACGGTAAAACGATCCAGATATCTCCGGGTATTTCCGGCTTCATTAAAAACCAGATGAGGGTTATGTTCTTCCTCTGTGATCTCAAGACGGGTGGGAACACCATCTCCGTCATCATCCGGATCCAGATAATTTGGGATGCCGTCGCCGTCTGTATCAGGGTAACCATCAGCGGTAGGATCATCTCCAATTGGCAGGCTTCTTTCTATTGAAGTTGGCACATTGTCACCATCATCGTCAATATCAAGAAAATCCGGAATACCATCCCCGTCTGTATCCTGTAATGTAGCCATTCCTTCTTCTGAAGATGGAATACCGTCCCCATCATGATCAGGTTGATTATTAGTCCTATTGTAATCAATTGACGTAGTTATAATGATCTCACCCCCAACACTCCTGTACTCCTGCACTACCCGGGGCGAGGAAGGAGGTACATCCCTGCAGAAGTAATCATTAGGGATCTGTCCATCATAAGTGCGGTAAATCACCTCATTTTCTCCGCTAAGAGCAATACGTATAGGTGCGACCTGATTATTCTCGAGAGGTAATCTTAACTCCCGTAAGCCGCTAACGAGCTTGTTTGACTCTGTTGAGAAATCTGTGTTATTTATTTGAATCGTGAGAGTTTCGTGGACATTGGTGTTATTAATGTGGTACAAAACTTTTGTTCGCTCATTGCTACACATCCCAAATGTATCCTCATCAAAATCAAATGTGGTTATAATGATATCGCCGTCGTCACAAGAGGCAAATAAAAAAAGAAGTAGAAATAAAGCAGGATATACTCTCATTTGAATCATTTTCAACAAAAATAAACTTTTAAGAATTTATGGCAGAGCATCGGCTTAATAATTTAAATTATTTTAATTTTGTTGCCCATGAAAAAAGTATACCTGGACAGCGCTGCAACCACCCAAATGCGGGAGGAGGTCATTGAAAAAATGATCACTGTAATGAAAGAAAATTACGGAAATCCCTCATCCACACATGCATACGGGAGGTCATCTAAATCATTAATTGAAAATGCTCGTAAAACCGTTGCGAGTATATTAAACGTATCAGCTTCTGAAATAATTTTCACTTCCGGAGGTACAGAGGCAGATAACCTTGCCCTTAACTCGGCCATACGTGATCTGGGAGTAAAAAGAATTATTACCTCCAGGATAGAACATCATGCGGTGCTTTATACAGTAGATCAATTAAAGAAATGTTTTGATGTTGAGGTGGAGTATGTAAATCTGGATGAAAAAGGGCAGGTGAAATTATCACATCTTGAAGAATTGCTTCAAAATTCTGATGCTAAAACCCTGGTGAGCCTAATGCACGTAAATAACGAAATTGGGAACATTCTTGATATAGAAGCTGCAGGTAAAATTTGCAAGAAATATAACGCTCTATTTCACTGTGATACAGTGCAATCCATAGGGCATTTTAAACTGGACCTTCAAGCTTTACCGGTAGATTTCACTGCTGTAAGCGCTCACAAGTTTCACGGTCCAAAAGGTGTTGGTTTTGCATTTATACGAAAGAACAGCGGCCTTAAACCTCTCATCTTTGGAGGGGAGCAGGAGCGTGGACAACGAGCGGGAACAGAAAGTGTTCATAATATTGTTGGACTGGAAGAAGCCTTGAAAATTGCATATAACAATCTTGAGGAAGAAAAGAATTATGTGGCTTCTCTTAAATCTTATTTTATAGATCAGTTAAAGGAAAATATTCCGGGAGTGAAGTTTAACGGTTTATGTGAAGATCCTGAAAAAAGTACCTACACCTTAATAAACGTTTGTTTGCCGGTAACCCAGGAAAAAGCATTAATGCTTTTATTTCAACTGGACCTTAAAGGAATAGCCTGTTCCAAAGGCAGCGCCTGCCAGAGTGGGAGCGATAAAGGCTCACATGTATTAAGTGCTTTCCTTGTGGAAGAAGACCT